>CAIJOT010000202.1 GCA_903822335.1 uncultured delta proteobacterium | reverse complement strand
GATCCCTTTTCACCTCAGCAAGCACCTCGTTGATCTCTTTCATCATGACGATGGTAAGCCAGTTTGAGGGTGGCACATTGA
This sequence comes from uncultured delta proteobacterium, assembly GCA_903822335.1. GTDB lineage: Bacteria > Desulfobacterota > Syntrophorhabdia > Syntrophorhabdales > Syntrophorhabdaceae > CAIJOT01. The sequence goes on along the minus strand of CAIJOT010000202.1, from coordinate 6,668 downwards.
GCGTTATCCTTGCCACCTTGTCCTTTTTTTCATATACAATTAAATTAAAAGCCATGGTAACTCTCCTTTCTGATATTTCGGAATTCAGATTTCGGATTTAAAAATCAAAAATAATAAGAGCTGCTGAACCAAATTCCGCAATCCGCAATAAAAAAAGGGGGGATAAACCCCCCTGAGGTTCTTACTATTTCTACTTTGCCAGTGGTTTCCCGAGAATTTCTTCCATGTAGGCTTCGTTGTTCAGCGCGCCCTTTGCGATGAGCTGACGGTTCTTAATGAAGTCGATCGTATCCACGCCGGTGATCTTCTTGGTACTGAATGCGCCGAAACCAAGGAAGGCCTCGCCCATCATGTTTGTTGCCAGCCAGTATCTGTGGTCGTTCTTGATCTGATCCCAGAAGAATTTCTTTTTCTGTCTGATACCGTCAATGGACTTATTCAAGCATCCGGGGAAGAGGTTTGCGAAAATCCAGATAACCCTGTCAACCTCTGCATCGAGAAGCGAAAAGTCATATTTGTTGTTTTTCAGTTGCTCGTTTACCCATGCCCGTGCGTCCTTTGCTTCCTGGCCAGTCTTGTTTTCGCCGTACACGATCTCACCGTTTTTGACGTATGTATCGGTAATGACCTGCGGGTTCCTGACCCAGTCGCCCTTGTCATCTTTCAGGACAGGAAGCGCCTTGGAGATGAGGTTTTTGGCCTTCATCTTGTATGCTGAGAACATTTCGCAGCTTACGCAGCTCCACATTGCATCCTCAGCGCTTAAGAACCAGGGGAGAAAGTCAGAGGAACCACCCACAGGGGCTGAACCGTGACGGGGTCCTGCCTGGCCGTAAATGGCAAGGTCGGAAGAAATGGCAAGGTCACAGGCAAGGCCGATTTCCTGGCCGCCAGCAACCCTCATGCCGTTTACACGGCAGATAACCGGTTTCTTACACATAAGGATGCTGTCTACCATGTTGTTGAAAAGTTCCATATATGCGCCGTATTCTTCCGGGCGCATACTGTAATATTCTGAATATTCTTTCGTGTTGCCGCCTGTACAGAAGGCGTTCGGGCCTGTGCCGGTAAAAACTACGGCAACTACTTCGCGGTCCGTGGAAGCATTCTCAAAACCGGCGATGACACCTTTTACCATCTCTGTGGTATAGGAGTTGTACTGAGCGGGGTTGTTAAGCCTGATCCATGCATTGTAAAGACCCGGTATTACGTTGCCCTTCGGGTCTGTCAGAGGTCTCTTTTCATACACTGTACATGGAGCTTCCGTACCCCACCACTCTTTTCCATGTCTGCTGTGATCCTTCATTTCGTGCTCTCTTGGCATCCATTCTAAACCCATACTTTCCTCCTCTTAATTTTTTTGGTTTTTTAATTAAAAATCGGGTGTTAACACCACTCTTTTTGCAGGAGAACCTGCTTTATGTATTTCTTCAAATGTAGCAGCAATCGTGCTCATCGGCCGCACTTCGACAAATGGATCAATCAGGATCTTCTTGCTCAATACCATATCGAGCACTATCGGGTAATATTCAGGCAAACAACCCCATGTTCCGATTACTTCTGCATCAAAGGCCATCAGTTTTGAGAACATGTATTCGCTTTTCGCCATCCCGAAACCGACGAGGACCAGTTTTCCAACAAAGGAGAGCAGGTCAAGTGCAAGTTCCTGGCCGGCTTTTGCTCCTGTTACCTCGAAAATCTTCCAGCCTGTATTGGCAAGACCGTTAGCCTTGCAAATATTTCTCCATTCCCCGACAACTGTCTTGTTGTCCTTGTCAACGGTGCTGACAACATAATTACAGCCATAATCAAGGGCCCTTTTCAGTTTCTCAGGATTCCTGGCGATGCCGATAACGGTTTTTGCGCCGAGGGCCTTTGCGGTCTGCGCCATGTACACACCCACGCCGCCTGTGGCACCGATGATGATTACATTGTCGCCGGGCTGCAGGTCTGCTCTTTTGCATGCCTGATACGGGGTTGTTACTGCATCCGCAACAACTGAAAGCTGCTCAAGGGCATAGCTGCCTCTGTTTTTCACTTCGCAAAGGTCGATTGTAGAGACAGGGATATGGCTTGAAAAACCACCATATACGCCAATAGAGTTGCCGGGCATCTTCTGTGCAAGGCACCTGTTCCCTCTTCCTGTTTTGCAGAGGATACATTTTCTGCATGGCATAACTGCCGGAATAATGACTTCCTTTCCAACCCACGCTGGATCGCCTGCAATTACTACACCGCTGATTTCATGGCCAAGGGCCAAAGGCGGTTTACTCACCGTTGGAACACCATCAAAGAAATAACCGAGGTCTGTGTGGCATACGCCACAGCCAGCGATCTCTACCAGGACCTCGCCCTCTTTCAGTTCCGGTACTGGTATTTCGGCCATTGCAAGTTTTCCAGGGGTTACTTCTTTTGTTTCCCTGTTTACCACTGTTGGTTGAATCATCTGCCACTGTTTAATTGTTTTTGGTACATCAGCCATCAAACACCTCCCTATATATTTAAATTAAAAGATTATCACCCCCTTGCTTTTTACGTCATTCCATAACCACCATCTACACACAGGAGTTGCCCTGTGATATATCGTGAGTCGTCTGAAGCAAAAAATACAAAGGCGGGGGATACATCTTCTGGTTCAGCATACCTGTTCAGTAAGATTCTCTTCACGTATATTTCTTTCAGCTTCTCGTCGGTCTGAAGAGTCATTGTCATATCCGTGGTTACGATGCCCAAGGAAATTACGTTTGCGGTAACGTTATACCGGGCAAGCTCCCGTGCAGCAGATTTCGTAAGGGTCACAACCCCTCCTTTCGCTGCTGCGTAATTAATCTGGCCAATCGTTCCCACAACCCCGGCCACGGAGGTCACATTTATGATCCTTCCGTATTTCTGTTCCATGAAGTATTTCGACGCTGCCTTAATGCACAACCATGGGCCTCTCATCTGCACGTCCACTACCTCATCCCACACATCCACAGTCAGTTTGTGCAGCATCGCCGGCTTGGAAATTCCCGCGTTATTCACAAGGATATGAATCGAACCAAAGTTCTCAACACAGGCGTCAACAATCTTCTTCGCGTCCTCTTCTACAGCCACATTACCCTTCACTGCAACTGCTTTCCTTCCCATAGCCTGGATCATACCAACTACTTCATTGGCGGTCTTTTCGTTACCAGCATAGTTCACGATAACGTTTGCCCCCTCCTGAGCAAATGCTAAGCTGATAGCCCTTCCTACACCCCTTCCACCGCCGGTAACAACAGCGTTCTTACCTTCTAATTTCATAAGAACCTCTCCTTATTGTATTTGTGAAAATTATTATAAGACTAATATTATATTTTAATCAACATTTAAGTCAAGACAAAAGTGAAATAACAGGGAAAAATGAAATGAAAGGTGAATCAAAACCACATGCTGCATCCAAATCCTGCATCCTCTATCATTGTAATGAATCCTCACCATTGCTGAAATCATTCTTTATAGGCAGTGAAAAATAAAAGGTTGCTCCTTCATTTATCTTGGCTTCAGCCCATACTTTTCCACCATGACGATGAATAACGCGTTTCACAATTGCCAGTCCTATACCTGTCCCCTCAAATTCACCGGAGCTATGGAGTCGTTCAAGCACCTCAAAGACCTTATCGGCATATTTCATTTGAAAACCAATACCGTTATCCTTCACATAGTAGATATTGTTTCCCTTTTCAACCCAGCCACCAACCTCGATATCTATAGGCCCCTCAGGTTTACTATACTTGACAGCATTACTAAGGAGATTAACTAAAACCTGCTTTATCATCGCTTTATCGCCATTCGCAGCAGGGGTTGATTGTATTGTCAATCTCATTGTGGGTTCAGGATGCATTGCTTTGAACTGACCGAATATCTCTCTTACTATTTTATCTATATTGATGGCTGAAAACCTTATTGTCTTGCGCCCTAAACTGAAAAAAGAGAGCAGGTCTTCAATAAGAACTTGCATCTGTTTTGTATTGCTATGAATCATGCTCAGAAACTGCTGCCCCTTTGTATCAAACTGGTCCCCATATTTTTCTAAAAGTCTACGGGAAAAACCTTCAATGGCGATAAGAGGGGTTCTCAAATCATGTGACACAGAGTAATTGAAGGTTTTTAATTCTTTATTTACCGCGTTGAGTTCAATAATGCGCTGTTCAAGCTCCTCATTCAGTTTAATGGTTTTCTCTTCTACCTGTTTGCGTGTGACCATCTCATTCTGTAAATCTTTATTAATCTTTTCCAGTTCTGCTGTTCTTTCCCTGATCCTTTTTTCCAGTTCATCATGGGCATTCTTTAGTGCCTCTTCTGCCTGCCTCCGTTTCGTGATATCGGACAACATGAGGATATACCTACCATCGTCAAGCAGGGTGGGCCGAAATTCGACTTCCTTCCTCTTTCCATCTTTGCATCTGATTGTGAATATCTGGGTAACACCTTTCTTGGTAATATCGCTTTTCCATGCATTTATGGCCTCTTTTCTGTATTTTTTGTCTGGATATACCCTGTTAAACCAGCGCTGTCCATCTGGAACATCTTTCAGTGTGTAGCCTGTGATATTCACAAACTCCTCGTTCACATAGAGATAATCCCCATCTTTATCTATCAGAATGACACCGTATGGGGCTTTCTGCAAAATAGAGTAAAAAGTTTCTTTTTCCCTCTTAAGAAGCTCGTCTAACCTTTTTTGCCTGGTAATATCATCAACCATCTCAATCGCTGCAATAATATTCCCTTTTCTGTTCTTCAATGGGGAGGAGATGATTCTAAAATAGATGATTTTATCCCCTGCCGGTGTTTCTGTAACTGATTCATGAACCTTGCCATCCTTAAGTGTTTTGTAAGTTGGACAATATGAGCAGATTGATGCCCTTGGTGGGTTATTAAATGCCTGGTAGCAAATGGGTTTTTCAGAAACGTCAACATCGGGAAACCACTTTTTCATCTGGTTATTAAGGGAAAGGATCTCCATGCGTGGACTTATAAGTGAAATGCCTATCCCTATATTATCTATGACACCTCTATAGCGTTCTTCAGATTCTTTGAGGGTTTCTTCAACCTTTTTATATTTCTGGCTTAATTCCAACAGTTCATATAAAAGTTGTTCTTTTGTCTTATTTTTATCTTTTCTTTTCATCTCTCACATTATAAGTATAGCAGATTTGTCTCACTCTATTGAAAAAATAAAAATATTTTGATGGAGAACACCTCTATCTCAAGCAATTCACGACATTTCTACAATCAATATCCATGTAAATCATTCTTAAATGACATTCGTAATATTTTTCTTGATAAACGTTGCTCAGTGATAATTGGTATAGAATCACAAAAAAGGGGATTACTGAAAAACCCTATGCCCACAGTATTCACCCTTAGTGTTACCTCAATATTCATAAAGTGCAGGGGTGTTATTTTGAAATTTTTACAAACAGCATTTTTCTTGACAATGTAGCTATATTTCAGCTACAATGTAACTTAGGTAAAATGTTATAAATGGATGTTGTTATGGCTTGTAATAATGTGTTATTATTGAAGAAAAGTAAAAAAAACTGGTGATAATAAAATATTATGGAGCAAGTGAAATATTTCTCTTGACAAATATAAACCTATTTAGCTATAAAATGACTATACTATAACCATATATCTTACGGTGATATAAATGAACATGAACAAATTAGAAAAAAACGATGATAATAAAAACGTTTTAATCAAAGTAAAATTCGAGGTTTATGGCGAAGAAATGTTCGAAAAAATAGTAAAACTAAGTGGGAATAGCGGACGCGTTTACCTTCCGCCTGAATGGGTTGGTAAACATGTCAAAATTATTCGTCTCGATTGAGGAGCTAACATGATGAATGGGGTAATGATACGAAGAATCACTGCAAAAGACATCCCCCAGGTGATTGAAATTCAGGAATCCATTATAAAAAACAAGGTATCAAAGGCTTGGGTGCAAAGCATTGAAGCCCATCTAAAAAAACAGGATGTAGTAGGTTTCGTTTATTTAAGAGAAAGTCAGGTCATAGGTCATATCATCGGAGAAATGAAAGGACCTGGGTTTGGTTTAGATCAAAGCGGTTGGATTGTGGTGGTAGGAGTTGATCCCAGTTGCATGGGTGAAGGTATCGGTCAGGCCCTGGCAAAAAATCTTTTTGAATATTTTAAGAAAAAAGGGGTCCAGGATATTTATACTGCTGTGCGCTGGGACGCTGTTGATATGCTGTCTTTTTTTAAATCTATCGGATTCAATCGGTCCGAATTCATTAACCTTGGGAAGCATTTGGAATGACTATTGTTGTAAAAGTTTTTCACAAGCTAGCGAAGAGACTTGACAAAAAATTTCAAACCAGGAAGAATGGATAAATGTCTGCATATCACTTGACACAACCACGGGCGCAGTTCACAACGGGAGCGCATTACGCAGAAGACCTTGTAAGACGAAAGGGGATAATTAACGTTTACAATCAAGGGTGCAAAAAACATGAACAACCTGATATATAGAGGAGCTAAAAAATGAGGTACGGAGAGACAGGATTTAATTTAGAAATTGATTTATCACGAGGAAGTATTGAGAGGGTAGAAACTGACCCAAAATTAACAGAACTTTATCTTGGAGGCTTAGGCACCAGCGCCAAGATATTGTGGGACAGGGT
>CAIJOT010000201.1 GCA_903822335.1 uncultured delta proteobacterium | reverse complement strand
CCCACAGACCGGGAAAGAGATCAAGATTGCTGCAAAGAAGGTCCCTAAGTTTTCCGCAGGAGCGGCTTTAAAGGCAGCAGCAAATGGAAAAGCGGCGGCAGTAAAACCAAAAGCGAAGAAGGCATCTGCAAAACCGGCAGCAAAGAAATCGAAAAAGAAATAAATTAAGACCAAGCGGGCCTTTTGGCCCGCTTTCTTTTTCTTGAACGGCCCTCACATGAAAACTGGAAGTAATTTGTAAATGCGGTTGAGGACTTCTCAGCAATAAGGCAAAAAACGAAAATACTGTTTATCTCAGGTGGTAATCATTATTCCTATCTCTACAAAAACTTTGCACTGCAATGCATAATATGTTCTAATAACTTTGATTTATGCCTTTTGTAAAATGCATTTTTATTGACTGCAACTATAAAAGATAAGGAGGTGGGAAAAGGATGGGAGGAAACAAGGACAAGAAGAAAAAAGAAAAAAAGAAACCGAAGAAAGCAGCCAAATAGAAGTGATAACTGTTTCTGCTTTCTAAGTAGGATACAAAACGAGACCCTTTAGCACTATGTAAGATTTGACCTGCTTTAAAAACGGATTGCAACTCCGGATTTCCCGAAGTTAATCTTTTTGTTTTTCATCAAGGTGAAAAGGGGATTGAAGAAGAGGGTGGATACTTGATAAACAATGTCAAGCTTGATACTGATAACTTCTTGGAATGTTGATTTTCCGATTTTGACTATCCATACAACCTTATTACCGGAAATAAGCATTTCTAATCGGCACCGGACAAATCTAAACCACAAAAAGTAAGGAATTTTAACTTAAAATATGGTACAAGGCATTAGCCGGGGCAAAAATCTTTTACTGAAACACGGTAATCCATAATACCAAAGGAGTCACCTATGAAATATGCGGATATTGTCATTGTTAAGCGATGGATCCCAATATTAAAATTTGCCACGAAGCCTACGTCCCCTTTGATCCTAAGTTCTGTCTATCTAATTCTATAGGCTCCTTTTAAAAGACCCTTTGCCTCTAAGAGGGATAGAATGGTCCAAAAAACAAAAATTAGATGCAGAATCATCTCTTCAATATCTAATTATGGCCTTCTGGTCATCCTCGTCTCGGTTTTATTCGTCGCACTCATATCGATTATAATCGCCTATCATTTCAAGGCTCCTGACAATTTAATTATGACCACCGGATTTGAAGGTGGGTCTTATGCAATTTATGGTGAGCGCTACCGGCAGATCCTGGCGCGTGAGAAGATTCATCTTAAGTTGCTTCCCTCCTCAGGTTCTGTAGAAAATCTCAAGCGTCTTAACGATAAATCCTACCGGGTCGATGCCGGTTTTGTCCAAGATGGAACGAGTTCGCCCTCAGAGGCGAATAATCTCGTTTCCCTCGGAGCCATAAACTACGCACCTCTTTGGGTCTTTTATCGAAGTCAAGAGACTTTTAACTACCTATCCGAACTCAAAGGGAAGAGAATTGCGATCGGACCGGAGGGGAGCGGGGTGCGCAAATTAGCCATCGATTTGCTTAAACTAAATAATAGTGCAGCTCCACCAACCGTGCTACTCGACCTTTCCGGTGCTGCTGCCAATAAGGCTTTATTGGAAGGGACGGTAGATGCAGTAATGATAATCGGTACAGAGGATAATGCCCTCGTTAAGGAACTTTTGTATACCCCCAAGGTGAAGTTGATGAGTTTCAGGCAAGCTGAGGCTTACACCCGGCTTATCCCTGCTTTATCGCATGTTGTGTTACCCCAAGGCGTACTGGATGTTTCAAATAAAATGCCCTCCCAAGATGTTCATCTTTTGGCAGTGACAACAAGTCTCATTGTACGTAAAGACCTGCACCCTGCTTTAATATATTTGCTTCTGGACGCTGCCGTTGAGATTCATAGCAACGCAGGTTGGGTGAATAAGAAGGGGGAGTTTCCCTCGCTAAAGGAGATGAGCTTCCCTTCCTCCAATTATGCAGAGAGATTTTATAAATCGGGACGGCCTTTTTTGCTTGACTATCTTCCATTTGGAATAGCTGCGTTTGTTGACCGCACGATTTTAATTATGATCCCAGTAGCCATAATCTTGATCCCTTTAATCCGAAGCATACCCTGGCTGTATTCTTGGAGGCATCGCCGGAAATTCCATAAATGGTATAGAGAACTTAAAAATCTGGAATTAGAAGTGATGGAAAGTCCCGAACCAGAAGATATATCGGGTTATCATGAAAAGATTGACCGGATCGAGACATCGATCAATAGAATCCCAGTGCCTTTAGCTTTTTTTGACGAGGTCTATAGGCTTCAAGAGCATGTTAATTTGGTTCGGGGGAAACTTATTAGATTAAGCAATCAGTCTAAGGAGGGCAATCCGTAGGATTAATTGTGTGCGGTAACGGGGGACGTCTATGCAAGGTCTTCCCTGCTCTTGAATGGCTCGCTGCCATGTGTTCACACATGCCAGACAGGGGTGAGCAGATGATGCCCTACTATGGATTCTGGAACACTATCAGAGAATACAGTTCAAATGGTAATCCTCCCTTCACCTGAAAATTGATAGTTGTGTAGTTGTAGGTGCTATACGTAACATATCCTGCTTTCTCTCGTAATGTTAGTTCCTTACCTTCGAACGTTTATTGTGGAGCGTTTTTCGTCTCTCTGGTCATGACAAAAAAGACTGAATAGACAGAATAGACGGTATTTTAAGGTGGTGAGTGAACGGGCTGTTGCCCAAACCGCTTACGCGGTTTTTTGCCTTGAGGAAGGTGTTTCCGGAGGAAGCATTGCGGTACGGTTTCATTGCGAGCGAAGTCGAGCAAAACCTCCGGGGAACCATCTTGAGTACCTCAAGCGTTCCCCCTCACATTCAAGTACAGAGAGACTCTTAGAAGGGTCGGAGATGGAGCACCAGCGATCGGAGGGAATACCCCCCGGATCGAATGGGGGAAGCTCATTCACAATGAGCTCCTCGCTTTCTTTACTTTTTACTGTATTCCTTACCTCTCTGCCTTTTCACTTCATACACAGACACGGCGAAGCTTGTGGCAACGTTCAGGGAGGGGAATGCTTCACTGGTTGGGATTTTAAGGATTTCATCACATTTTGTTTTTGTGAGGCTTCTCAATCCGTCCTCTTTCCCAAAAACAAGGCACACAGACCCTTTTAAATCTACACTCCACAGAGGTTTTGCAGCCTGTTCATCCAGTCCGTAACAGAATATGCCCACTCTCTTCATCTCTTCAAGGTATCGTGGCAGGTTAGTAACCCTGACTATGTGAACGTGTTCAATGCCGCCTTTTGAGATTCTTGCGACGGTTTCCGTGATACCGCATGTCCTGTCTTTCGGCAAAATAATAGCATCTACCCCAAGGCAGGCAGCACTTCTTATGATATTCCCGAGGTTCTGGGGGTCATAGATCCCGTCAAAGGCACAGAGAAAGGGGTTATTGATGGAATGCAAACCCTTTAAGAATGAATCAGCCTCTATATAGGAGACCTCATCCCTCTCAAGGAATATATGGGATTTTGCTTCCTTGAATTTATTAGAAAATGTTTCTCCAGGAAGTACCCTGAACGAGATACCATGTTTCTTTGCCTCTCTTATGACTTCATCGGAAACCCGCTCATACCCTGCCTCAATCCATAGCCTGTGAATGGTTTCAGGGTGCTCCCTGATTGTTTCAAGGATACTATTTCTGCTGGATAGTAACGGCATTCCTGATATCCTCACATATCTTTGCCAGCAATGCTTTCGGGTCTTTAGTGTCCCGTACAGCCCTGCCGAGCACTATATAGGTTGCACCTTTTGATATTGCTTCCTGAGGTGTGATTGTCCTCTTCTGGTCGTCCTCTTTCTCCTCTATTCTCACGCCCGGTGTTACAATGATAAAATCCTTACTGTATAAACCTCTTATCATCTCTATCTCTGACCCGCCGGCAACAACCCCGTCAAGCCCCGCTTCTTTTGCAAGAATTGTAAGGTTTTTCGTGAGTTCCAGTACCGGTATCTCAATGCCCATTTTCTTCAGCTCGGCATCATCTATGCTGGTCAACACTGTAACCCCGATAATCTTTGGTCTCCGCAGTTGGAGTGTTTTTGAAGCTTTGTATAAGGCAGTCTTTGCCTCTCTCATCATGGTAAAACCACCGCTTGCGTGGACGTTCAACATATCAACCCCCAGCCTTGCAGCCTCAATCGCTGCTTTTGCAACAGTGTGTGGAATATCGTGGTATTTAAGGTCCAGGAATACCCTGGAGTTTTTTAATTTGATAAAATCAACAATCTTTGGACCGCAATGGGTAAAGAGCTGTTTGCCAACCTTGAACATTCCTACATGTTCCCGAAATTCCAAAACAAGTTTCCGGGCCTCCTCAAAATGTTCAACATCAAGGGCAAAGATGATTCTTTCTTTTGGGTCCATATATCCTCCTTATGTTATCTGGTTGACAAATGATACACCTTTCATTAATCTTCTTCGGTGGAAAAAGAAAGGGTATCAGATATTTTACTTCTTTTCGTAGCAGCAATCTGGGGGATGAATTTTGTTGCTATGAAGTTTCTGCTTGCTGAAATTTCCCCTGTAAATCTTATACTTTTTCGATTCTTTTTCGGGAGCATACTTTTATTTCTTTTACTATTTTTTTTTCAGGATGTAAAGATACCTTTAAAAGATTTTTTATATCTCTGTGTGCTCGGGATAATCGGAATTACCGTATATCAATTCTTTTTCACCTATGCTATAAAATACACGTCTGTCACAAATGTAAGTATTATCATTAACTCTGCCCCTCTCTACGGTGGAATACTGAGCAGTCTCTTTGGTTTTGAAAGGTTTAATAAAAAAAGGTTGTTTGGCATCATCACAGGGTTTTTTGGTGTGTATATCATTATCACAAAGGGAAGCCTTCTGATAGAAGCTGGTGATGCAAAAGGGAATATACTGGCTATTATATCAAGTGTGCTCTGGGCCTTATACACGATTCTCTCAAAGCCTCTCCTTGACAGGCACTCACCGCTCAAGGTTACCACATACAGCATGGTAACAGGCTCTGTACTGCTTTGTCCTTTTATTCCTTTTTATTTCAGTCTCAATGAGTTTGTAAAGCTCTCCCTTATCGGGTGGATATTCCTGCTCTTCGCCGTGATTTTTTCGATAGTGATCGCCTTTTTCCTATGGTACAGGGGTATATCAAAGATTGGTCCTTCAAAAACGATAATATACCAGTATTCAATCCCGGTCTTTGCCGCATTCTTTGCCTTTATTCTCCTGAAAGAAAAGCTCTATTTTTCGCAGTTAATCGGGGCTGTAATAGTTTTTTTCAGTATTGCCCTGGCGAGAAGAAATTAGTAGTCCAGTCCTTGTATCGCTGTTACTCCCTCTCTGTATATGTGCTTTATTTCCCTCATCTCCGTGACAACGTCTGCCATTTTTATAAGTTCCGGAGGCGCGTCCCTTCCCGTTATTATGACATGAAGGGCATCATCTTTCTGGATGAGGAAATTAATTACCTTATCTACCGGTAATAAGCCGAGGCATAACACAACAGAGAGTTCATCGAGTATCAGGATATTGTATCTCTTCTTTTGGAGCGTCTCTTCCATGAAAAACCATGCTTGTTCAGCCATTTCCATGTGCGGTCTTGGATCATCGCCTCTGAATATAAAACCCATACCGAAAGGATATATATCTACATTTTTTAAGAGGGATGGGCATATTTTTTGCTCCCCTGACTTCCCCTGCTCTTTTATAAACTCTATCATCAGTGTGTTCATGCCATAGCCGCTTGCACGAAGGGCAACGCCAAGGGCTGCTGTTGTCTTACCCTTCCCGTCGCCAGTAAATATTATGGTTAT
>CAIJOT010000200.1 GCA_903822335.1 uncultured delta proteobacterium | reverse complement strand
GTTTATTGCATATTTCGTATTTCTGATCATCAAGCTTACCCTTCATGGCCTCCCCGTAGGCTTTCACCCTGTCCTGTGAACATAATATATATTTCACCTTGTTCTCGGCATCCTTGTGTATGGTAAGGGGAAAGAAAAATATATACCTCGCTACATCATTCCTCTCTTCAAAGAAGAGGGACATTCTCCTGCAATACGGACAATCGGGATCGGTAAATTCTATGACTACATTTTTCCCCTTTCCTATCCTTATCGCTTTATTCAAGGGAAGGTTTCCCGCTTTACTCAGGATGATCTCATTCACTCTCTGTGTTGTGAGATTTATCCCGTTCCTGCCTATTATCTCGCCCAGTATAAGGTAGCCTGTTTCAGGAACAAAATACGCAATTGTGGTTCCGGCAACTACTTCATATAAGCCTTTCACATCAGTTGGATTGATAGCATCGAACCGTGCCTGCGGAAACGCCTTTCTGAAGGCCTCCTCAACCGTTTCTGCAAGTCCGCATAGTGCAAGTCCAACAACAAATATACCCACAAAAAAACACACTAACACCCTTCTTTTCATGCTGCCTCCTTCCCTTCTTGTATTGGAATGCCCGTATATCGCTTTTCATAAACCCTCATATTACTTATACTACTTTATGGTCATTATGCAAGAACTCGTCAACCTAATGGTTTTGCCGTGTAAAAGATGATATGATATGTTAATATTGAAAATATGATACAGATTATCAACATTCAGCATATCGGTAAAAACATCCTGAATTCCCTTGAAACCCAGAAAGATTCCTACCGAATGTTTCATAACGCTATGAAGAACATAACGGTACTGAAAAATCCTTCTATCAGGTCAGTACTGTACAGACAAATATACTTCACAGGTATAGAAGCGTTAAATAAGATAGTTCTTTTGGGAACGCTTATCGGGATTATTATCATTACACAGGTTAAAAATATCGTTGGCTCCAACGCCGTTCTTACAGGCAAGATACTTGTATGGACCATGTTGAGAGAGGTTGGCCCGTTATTCGCCGCCATAATCATTATAGCAAGGAGTTGTACCGCTATCGCTGCCGAGCTTGGTTCAATGAAAGTAAACAGGGAAATGGACAGCCTCAGGGTAATGGGGATTAATCCATTCTTTTATCTGATCATTCCACGGATAGCAGGTATCACCATTGCGGTTTTTATTCTTACATTTTATTTCCAGGTCTCGGCTATTATAGGGGGTCTGGTCTTGTCCTCCCTGTTGGTGGATATACCATTTTTTCAGCACGTTGCAAGCATATTCTCTGTTCTGAGCTTTTTTGAGATTGGGATTTCCTTTCTCAAAAGTGCCATATTCGGGCTTGTAATTTCCACAGTGTCCTGTTATCATGGTTTTGGTGTGCAAGCATCCATTACAGAGATACCACAGGCAACAATCAAAGCGGTTATGCAAAGTTTATTTATTGTATTCATTTTTAATGGTATAATTACCCTCATATCCTTCTTATGATAACCCTGGAAGATGTTGCCACTGAGGAATTCGGCTCGATATGGATTGAGATAAAAGAAGGTTCTCTATGCAAAATAATCACACAGTCTGAACATGAAAAACAATCCTTTCTCGATACAATTCTTGCCTTTAAAAAACCAGCAAAAGGAAGGGTGCTTTTGTTTGATGTAGACATATATGCTGCGAACGAAAAAGCATTAAACGAGGTCTTTCACAGAATCGGCATGGTCTGGAAGGATGGTGGTCTTATCAGTAACCTGAAGGTCTGGGAAAACATCGTCCTCCCCGTATGGTACCACAAAGGCAAGCTTCCGGATGATGCCGAGCAGAAGGTAGCCGACTTATTTCAAGAGATGGGGATAGATAAATCCAGACTTTTAAAAATCATGGGGATACTCCCCGGGCTTCTCCCTGCCTATGAAAAAAAGCTTATCTGTATGGTCAGGTCTATGCTTATGGAGCCTGATCTGATGATATATGATGCTATCTTTGAAGGCATCAACATCGAGATGGCAGAACGTCTCACAAAATTAACCACACAGTTTCATACAAAAAAACCAGGACGGACGTCCGTCTACATCTCCTCAGATGAAAAATCATTACACCACTTACATACAAATCTTGCTTTCATACAGCAAGGGGAAGGGTTCATCATATGGAGCTGATGAAAGAGAAGGATTCAAGATTCGTAAATCTCGAAAAAAAGATAGGTCTGTTTGTTGTGATAGCAATCGCGGGGATTATTGTGGCTATTTTCCTATTAGGGGTACAGCAAGACATATTCACTTCAAAAACAACAATATATTTCATTGCCCCCAGTGGAAAGAATATCAATGAGGGACAGTCTGTCAAACTGAGCGGATTCAAAATTGGCAAGGTGAAGAAATTATCCCTCGACGATATAGCAAGTGTGAAGGTAGAATTGTCTATAAACACAAAATATATGAAATGGATAAAATCGGACTCGAAAGCGCGGCGAACAAAGGAGGCGCTTATCGGTGAAGAAATTATAGAGATAACCCCTGGCTCAATCAATGCGAAGAAGGTTGAAGGGCAAGGCGTTATTGACTATGAAAGAGTCAAAGAGCTGAGTGAAATGGCTGAAGAAATTCAGGCCGAAATAAAGCCTGTACTCACAGACATAAAGCAGATAATCAGCTATATCAATGACCCGAAGGGAAACATTAAACAGACACTTGGGAACATCCAGAAACTTTCAGAAGATATACTGGTCACCCAGAAACATGTAGATACGCTCATTCAGAACACAGACCAGAATTTAAAATCTACCATTACAAATGTGAATACACTGCTCGACTCAGCCAAAACAACGATAACAAATACAGATAATATCATGAAGAAAATTGACAAGGATATTCCCGGTATTATGGAAAAGGCGAACAAAACCCTTGAGAATGTTGAGAAAACAACAGGAGAAATAAAGAAGATCACTGAACAGGCTGCACCACAGATTCCACCAATTATTGAAAAAGGGGGTAATATAGCAGAAGGGACAAAGGATATTGTTGATTCTGTGAAGAAGGTTTGGCCAATACGTTCATTGATAAAGCAGCCTGAAGAGAAGACACTGAAAGTGGACAGTTATGAATAACAGAGAGCAGAGGGCGGAAGACAGAATACAGAATACAGAAGTGAGAAGTCAGAAGTTCCCATTAAAAAAATGTGGTTCTTATTATAGATTACTTTCTTACTGTTTACTGTTTCCTGCCTACTGCCTACTGTTTTTAACAGGTTGTGGTTCCACCCCTGCAACATTGTCAGACATGCATGTCAAAGCAATTGACATTCACCAGAGTGGTGAAAAAGCTTTTAAAAGAGGCGATTATAAAACATCTTTAAAACTTTACAGCGATGCCCTGAGAATAAATCGTTCCATCGAAAATATTGACGGGATTGCCATTAATCTGATGAATCTCGCAACAGTGCATCGTAAACTCGGAGAGAGAGATAACGCCCTCCAGTGTATTGATGAAATCCTGAACTCCTCATCTCTCTCCTTCACCCAACATCGGCTTTCAGAAGCTTCCTACTTAAAGGCAATCCTTTACCTTGATAACGGTCAGATGGATACCTCCCTCGAATGGTCAGATAAGGCGTTATCTTTCTGTCAGCAGACTAAATGCGGGACAGAGGGCAGGATCTACAACCTTAAAGCCAAAATATCCCTGTTGAAGCAAGAGCTGGATAATGCCCTTCAATGCGGAGCAAAAGGACTGGATTTCAACAAAAACTTTGAAGACAATCAGGAAATTGCCAACTCCATCAGGCTTATGGCAGAGGCAAAAACTGCAAAGAAAGAATACCTGGATGCAAGAAAACTGTATGAAGAAGCAATGCAGATTGATAAGGCATCGGGATTAACGAACAAGATAGCCTTTGATTTGGTGGGTATAGGTCAGGTATTCTTGCATGAAGGGAAAAAGGAAGAAGCGCTCAGGTATTTCAAACGTGCCCTCTCTATCAGTGAGAGCTCAGGTAATGCGAAAGGAATAGCTGACGTGAAAAACATCATCGAGAAGGTCAGAAAATAGGAAAAAAACGCTACTTCGTCTTGGCCACGTAGACCCCATCCCATCCGGAATCTGGCAGGCCTTCAATAAGTTCTTCACATCTCTCAACATACACGCTGGAAGGCTTATCATTGTAGCTGCTGGCAAGATAGGAGAACACCTCTTTTGCCCCTTTAAAATCTCCTTTCTTGTAAAGACTCAACCCCTCTCCAAATTTCTGTATAAGGGCCTCTTCCATTCCTGAAGACAACTCATAAATGGTGACAGGTTTCTCTTTCCCTTTGACTTTTATAAGATCAAGTTCCCTGAAACGCAGCGTCTCATCCTTATCAATGAGCCCTGTTTCCCTTATATGATTAACCGTGAACTCACTCACGATAATGTGTGTTTTATACATCTTGTTCAGGCCCTCAAGCCGTGAGGCAAGATTCACCGTATCTCCAATGGCAGTATAGTCAAATCGTACATCAGTCCCCATGTTACCAACAACAGCGTCGCCTGCATTTACACCTATCCCGATATCTATCTCGGGAAAATCCTGTTTTTTGAACGTAACATTTATCTCCTTCAGCCTTTCGATCATTTCAAGTGCAGTTTTACATGCCATAAGTTGATGGTGTTCAATTTTTAATGGTGCATTAAATATCGCCATTATGGCATCCCCGATGTATTTATCGAGCGTTCCTTTATGTGTAAGGACAAGATTTGTCATCGGGCCAAGATATTGGTTGAGAAGTGACACAAGCGACTCAGGTGTAAGCTTTTCTGAAAGGGTGGTAAAACTCCTTATATCAGCAAATAAAACCGTTATCTCCCTCTTATCACCACCAAGCTTAAGTATTGAGGGGTCTTTTATTATTTCAGCAACGAGGTCAGATGAGACATAGCTTGAAAACGCTTTTTTCATAAACCTGCCCTGCCGCTCTTCAACGATATTCCTGTATGCCTCAGAGCCAAGGTAGGTTAAGGTTATAGAGATAAGGGGAAAAATAATACCCATATTCAATAAATACTGTATAAAAAGAAAGTAGTTTGTAAATAAGTAGACCCCTGCAACAGCTAAAAAGCATAGAATAGCAATGATTGTTCTTCGGATTAACCCGAGAAGGACAGAGAGGAAAAAAGGGAAAAACACGATAAATGCTATCTCTAAGAATATGACCCTTCCATCCCTGATTAAGAACCTGTTTTGCAGCACATTAGAGACTACTGTGGCATGTATTTCTACCCCTGGAAGCACAGGGTCCAAGGGTGTTGCCCTTATATCACCAATCCCTATCTCTGTCGGGCCCACAAATACCAGTGCCTCCTTTAACGCATTGTTGCCGAGCCTCTGTTTGATTACATCAACTGCGGGGATAACTGTGAACGCACCCTGTTTACCGTAGTAGTTAAGTGTAAATCTCCCTGCCTCATCAACAGGAACATGCTTTTCTCCAACAGTGAGCCTGTCGACTCCGTATTGTGCAATATCAAGGATTATCTCATTTCTTAAGTAATGGCGAAGAGCCGAGAGGTCGAGGGAAGGATAGACATCACCTTCATAGAGCATCAGCACATTCGATGTCCGCACGGTTCCATCCCCGTCAGGAATGATGTTGAAGAAGCCGGTACTTGAAGCAGCCTGGGATATATTCGGTATATTTGTCTCTACAAAGGGAAATACAACTATAGGTACCTCTTTCACCTCATCGCGCATCCTGATAATCTTTATCTTCGATGGTTGGAGCAGGACAGAAACCTCAGCCTTTTTACCTTCCTCTTCCTGTCTGAAAAAATAACCTCCAATCACATTCCCCCCTGTCTTCATCGCATGGGCAAGGGCTTTATCCGATCCCGGATTTGAAGGCTCTGAAAAAACAATATCAAGGGCTATTGTTTTTGTGCCATAGAAGTTGAGATTTTCAATAAGTTTTGCCATAACAAGTCTGTCCCATGGCCACCTGCCAAGCTCATTGACGCTTTTTCCGTCTATTGCAACAACGACCACCTTTGGGTCAGGTTTTACCTCTCCCCTCATCCTGAATCTCACATCTTTGAGCTTCAAGTCTATGGCGTAAAAGAAATCGAGTTTTCTTGCATAAAAAAAGACAACAATCAGGGATGCCAAAAGACCTATTCCTGCAAATATGAGAAGGCGCTTCATGATCATTGTTTCCTGTCTATTATCGTCTTGTTTTCACCGCCACATTCTCTTCAGCAAACTCCGATGCCGGAACTTCTTTTCCGCCTGTCTTCTCCTTCACCTTAATCCCCCTCACCATGTCACTGACATCCTTTGCCTTTGTCGTTATCTGATATACACCCCCCTGGACCTTCATGTTGATATCACCAAGGGGCGATGTACTTGCATAGACCACTATATGCTCTTCTCCAAAAGGCGGGTTTACCTCCAGCTCAAACCTGTCATTGCCTGCGGGTATCTCATAGACTACACCACCCTGAAAATAACTGTCTCCCCTATATGGATTGGGTAAAAGCTGAAGCATATTACCGCCTGCATCTTTATATATTACCCTTGCATAAAAAGGTTTGTTTCCTTTTATAAACACTTTAATCCTCTCACTATTTGTGTATTCCTTTCTGTCAGTCCAGACCTGAACGCTAAGGGGTGCTGATGGATCATCCATCTCTTTCTTATCCTTTGAAATTTTTTCAAGTACCTTCACATCCGGAACGACTTCTGCTTTTATCTTTACCTTATAGCAACGTCCCATAGCTTTATCCTCATACCATCCCTTTTCAGGCTCTGTGATAACCTTTACTGTGGCATTTGAATATGCTGCCGTCAAATCCTTCTCAAGCTCATAATTCTTCACATGGGTTTCACTTTTGATGTACGTTGCTGCAAATTCACTGGCTTTCTTTTTCGCATCTGCTAATGCGACCTGTTCGGTCTGCTTCACTGATTTATCTTCTCCCATACAGGCATACCCTTCAGTTTCAGTTATCACCGATTGAGAAGCATGGGTAAGACCTCCGGGAATGGCTATCGCTAAAACACATAATAATAAAAATCTGATGGTCACATCGCCTCCTATGATACTGGAAAAAGTAAGTGATGCATGATCCAGGATACACCATGCATCACGTATAACGTGCTATTGTTTATTGCTTCAAAGAAAATTTACTTTCCCAGTATGTTCAGTATTGTTTCAATATTGCTGGTACGTTTCCCTGCCGGATATTCTTTTTTATACTGAAGCAGTCTCCCCTTTGCTTGTTCCTTAAACCCAAGCTCATAGAGCGTCATACCTGTAAGATAAAGGGCTGTTTCTTTTTGTGGGGCCATAGGATATTCCTCGAGTACAAGAAGATACTCTGCAAGGGCTGCCTCCGGATTTCTCAGGAACCGTGCATACACAGCACCTCTTTCCAGTCTTGCATCACTACGTATCTCGGGCAAGCTTGTCAGGTCAAGGGCTATCTGGAACACATAGAGGGCTTCATCATACCTGCCTGCATCAGCAAGATAATGCCCATAGTTGATGTTCCATCGGGCAACGATATGTGGTAAATTATTTGATTCCTCCCAGTCTGCTGGAGGTTTTGCGGCTGTTATCTTTTCAAATTGTCTTTTGGATTCCTGGAGCTTAGAATCTGACTTCACATCTACAGGGTCTGTAGGGATATATCCCCTCGTATTCTGAACCATCGCATCAACCCCCAATGGTTTATTATTAGCTGTATCGCCTGAGATCTCTGCCGTACCTTCATTTCCAAAAAACACGTTTGCAAACCCCTGGGCCATCATCATAAACTCAGTTCCTTTTACTCCTGCGACAGCCGTTGGGCTTTTCACCTTATAATCCACATTCTCACCTGCAAGTCTCACAACAGAGGCCCGGAGTTTCCCCTGCGTCATGCTGAATACACCATCTTTTCTATTTTTACCAATAACAAACTCGGTAATTTCCAGCTCTGTGTTGTTTGCAAGGTTCAGCTTGCTCCCATCATTTAATGCAAGCACAGCCCAACCATCTGCACCTGTCTTTATCCAGTAACCTTTATCAAATACTATGCCTTTTCTTGCAGTCTTATAAGGAATATTGTCCTTTTCCCTAAAAGAAACACTTCCTCTGAGATCTGAAATTTTACCAGCACCTTGTTCAGCACTGTTTGAAAGAACCGGGCACATCAAAAGTAATACAGAAATAACAATAAATAAAATCCATCTCAACTTTTCACAATGTGTCAACATAGTATCCTCCTATATATTGTAAGTCCCATCATTTTCCAATTCTCTCAAGTAAGAACCTCACCTGTCTATCCTCAGGGCTCAACCTGACTACTTCGGTAAACGCCTTTTTCGCCTCTTGCTCATCCCCTTTCTGATAGTAAATCATACCTATGGATTTCCACATCGTAGTATCTCTTGGAAATTTACTCACACCTTCCCGTAAGTATTTTAATGCCTTTTCATCCTCTTTCATCTCCTGATAACAAATAGCAAGATAGTAATATATTTCAGGAGCGGGGGAGGCCTTGAGGGCCTCTTCAAAAAGCGCTGATGCCTTTCCATAGTTTCTTTGCCTGAAATATTGGCCTGCTTCGATGAGAATCTCGGTAGCCTTTTTTTGACGTTCTTCCTGATTCAATGAGGCATAGGGATTTGAAAGGGCATCCACAATCTTTCCATCAGGTGGCCTATGGTCATATACCTTTGTTACGCTCACGTTTATAACCTTCATCTCATCCACGTTTATAGAACCAAGATAGTTTGGACCAATCTTCACAGTGGATTCAGAGGTAATATTCTTTATATTGTCCATCACTATATTGTCTTTAATTTCCCCTGAAAAACCCTTAAGAACAATACCATCCGTATTCTGAATGATGGTGTTTGACATAATCTTTGCATCGGTCTTTAAAAGCTCAATACCCATTTTATTGCCTGAAAGGGTAGAATTCTTCACTGTTACAGAAGGGGTTCCTGCAACAGAAATACCAGTAGTGTTTTCCGTAATCACACCATTTTCAACCATACCATCGGCATTTTGTAAATTGAGGGCTACCTCAGCACCTTTTATACGGAAACCATTTATCGATATACGTCCACCATCCACAACAATACCTTTCCACCCTTTGTCTGTGGCTGAAACAAACTCAACTACATTATCCTTTGAGCTTGCACTGATTGTCCCGAAAACCTTCATGAATGAGCCTTCATCAAACATTACCCTTGTTTCCGGTTCTAATGTAAGGAGTAACCCCTTGGGAACTTTTAACTCACCTTTGATTACATAATTTCCTGAGAGGACAGTATCCTTTTTAATCTCCCCAGAAAGTGTAACCGGCTCCTTTGGCGACAGGGCAGCCCTTACAGGGTCCTGGGGGTCTGATTCATTACCTGTCTGGTCAAAAGCAACAACCTTATAGTGGTACACAGTTCCTGATTTTGCCTGCCTGTCTTCAAAGGTATTGACTTCAACCCGGGCAACTTCAATATAGCCACTCAAGGGCTGTTCACTCTTCAAAACTGCATATCCCTTGAGATCAGGGATATTTTTTAAGGCATCCCATGTAATCTCAATCCTGTCGTGGAAACCCTTTGCCCTGAGCATCTTGATCTGAGGAGGAGGGGTAGTATCTATGGTAACAAGACCACTCGCATCAATCCACTGGCTTTCATATCCACCCGGTCTCTTGAGGGATGCTATTACCGGCATATCTTTCACATTATCACCTGGCAGAACGAGATATTCGCCCGTATAGATGCCTGGTTTTGTCTCCTTCATAAGGATCCCTCTCTTAAAATTGCCAATATCAAAGGTTGCCACCAAGCCTTTTTCACCGTCAAGACCAGCCCTGATTATCTTACCCTTTCCGAAAGGTCCTTCCTTCACGTTGGTGAGAACTTCTTTAATTGCGGGTCTATCTTCAACAGCCATACCTGCCGGAGAGGGAATCTTCTCGGTAAATTTGTAGCACAGTTCATTCACCATGCGAATCCGCTGAATCTCCCTGATATTCATAGCTGTTGAGACCGCTGTCATGATTGCACTCAAAGGAGAAGTAGGTATTCCTCCCTCATGGTACCTCACAGAATCCTTTATCCGCAGTACTTCTTTTCCGGTTTTTGTATTTACCATCCAGATTTCTGCTTCTACACCGAGTTGGGAATACACCCCGACATACACCTTTTTAAAATCAGTCACTTTGCCGTATACCAGTCCGTCACATCCAACTGTCTGGCAAATCTCCTGAGCCCCCAGATCCAGAATATTTTTACCTGTTGACTTCTCAAGAAGCACAATCTTTTCGTCAATAACCGGCAGTTCAATATCCCTGTATGGCTTTGAACTGAAGTGGTTATAGAAGTTTTTTCTTAGCTGGTTGGCTATCCCGACTTCATCTGTCTCATTCTGGAAAGGCATTACAGCTACAGTACGGGGGAGGAGATCCTCCGAAATAGCTAGGGTTTTTGTTGTATCTTTCATTGCCTCCTGTGTTGTGGCACAGGAGGAGAGCATTATTAATGTAAGGAGCACCAGGATGCATCTTTTCATATTCCTCTCCTCTCACTTTATTTTCACAACAAATATTTTAACCTGTCACAATCCTCGATAATACGTGTAAATACACGTAAATATTTAAAATACCCAAGAAATTCAACGAAAAACAACTTAGACGTTTCTAACAAACAGTAGTGACTTATGTTACCGCTTCTCTGGTGGAGCATCCGTGGGAACCCATGTCTCAATATATTTTCCTTCTTGATCTATCATATTCAGGTAACGTTTTACCTTTCCTGTCTTTGTGTCAATCAGCAATATCACTGTATGGGTTGTTGTCTCTCCCGTTTTTATATTCAACCCTCCATATGTTCCATTGAACAGTTGATATCTTCCAACATCACTGCCTGGCGCTTCTTTCTGGGCAGATGACTGTGCATACACCACACCTATAGATAACAGCACTAAGAAAATGGGTAAAATAAACTTTATCCTCATGACTCACCCTCCTTGCTATTTTTCTATAACGATTATATCCGATCCTTCACTTTCAAGGCCTGGATCATTTATCGCCGTTATAAACAGTTCGTGTCTCTTCTTTCCCTCGGATTCATCAACAATCCATGAGTTTCCCTGAACAGTGGTAATCTTCTGGGATATCCCTAAAAACCCTTTCCTGTATACATTATATTGCTTCACATCATTCTCGGGATTAGGGTCCCATTGAAGTAGTTTTTTGCCATTTTGTTCTGACACTTTCAGGCCTGAGGGTTTTTTAGGTAAAGGTTTGGTCACCCCTGTGGCCACAGGTGCCTGTTCGCTGATCAAATTGTCTTCATCTGCAGCCCGAATGGTATAGCTATATTGAACGCCATCCCTGAGTCCGGAATCCACATATAGAGTCCGCCCTTTCACATATGCAATCCTACTAAATTCCCTCTCTCCTGTTACGCTTCTGAAAAGAATATACTCTCGTATGTCCTTTTCTGCATTGGGTTCCCATGATAGTGTAACCTGTTTGACCTCTCCGTTTGTTGCTTTTAATCCTTTGGGGATATGAGGAATCTCCTTTGTGGTTGATGATACCGGAACTGATAAAGTGCTTTGAATGCCTGCCGAATTGTAAGAAGCGATAGCATAATAATAAGTGGTGTTGTCCTTTAAGGGGGGATCCTTGTCTATATAATTGTCGACATTAGCACCTGATATATCAGCTATACTCAGATATTGGCCTCTTTCATTCATTGACCTGAGAATAAAATAGCCTTTGATTTCATCCTCAGGGCTTTTTATAGGAACCCAACGTAAAGAGACCCTTCTTGGCTCACTATTTTTGGCTGTTAAGCCTTCGGGGACAGGTGGTTTCCCTCTCGTGGTACCGGAAACCTCTTGAGATTTATCAGTTTCAACACCATCTCTATTCAATGCGGAAACCCTGTACCAGTATGTTGTTGCATCACCCATACGCTCCGTATCAAGATAATTGTTCATGCTTCTGTTTCTGATCTTGTTTATAAGCCTGTAGTCTCCCGCTCTCTCTGTTGCCCTGTATAAGTTATACCCTTCAATAACCTGGGAGGGGTGCATTTCCCAGCTCAAATTTATCTTCATTATCTTTCCAATCTCTGCTCTCAATCCTTCGGGCACTCTCAGTGTCTTGACATCAAGCACCGAAGACATATCGCTTTCCGCTCCTGACTGGTCTATGGCACTTAATGCATAGTGATAGGTCGCATCGTCTTTTAAACCCCTATCCTGGTATTCCAAATTCCCTGCAGGAAAGGTCATAACTTCCTTGAATTCTTTTTCATTGATTTCTTTTCTGTAAAGTCTGAAATGTGCTACATCAGTGCCTGGCCGAGATCTCCATTTCAAATGGGCAGATTTGACATCAGGTTCGGTCAGCAGGAGTATAGGTGGGGGAGGTCCTGTAACAACCCTCCCTCTCACAGCATTTGAGAAATCACTTTCCAGACTACCTTTGTTCACCGCCTTTACTTTGTAATAAACCGTTTCATTAAGGGGAAGGTTTTCATCTACAAATGTCGTTTCTGAAACAATATTAAGTAAGGTATAGGGTCCGCCTTCATCCCCTGCTCTAAAAATCTTAAAACCTGCAACATTCTTAGGGTCACTGTTTCCCCAGCTTATTCTTATCTTTTTTGCACCCGCTGTTACCCTCACATTTACCGGGGGTTCTGGTGGTTTATCTGCCGATTTATAACATGCAAGGGTCTTCTCAACAAGAAGAGTAGCTGCGTCGTGTATCTTGTCATTAAGCCCACCTTCTGTTGCGGTTATCGTATCTTCATAACATGTGGTATTATTCCTGATATCCAGCACCCTCACATTTGTTACTATCATGCCTCTCTCTTTCCTCACATCCCCAATCACGCCAAAATCAAAACCGAGCTTGTTCCCTAATGTGGCAATCTCCCTCAGGGCAATACCGCTAAGTTTAAAACCTTCTAACTCAACGGCTTTCTCAATCTTCTTCTTTTCCAGAATTTCAAAATGGCCTGTCCTGATGACAGCCATAGTCATAAGAGTCGGTATAGTATCTATCAGGGGCGTTGCCTCAACATTTTGAGGAACAAACATGATAAACGCAATCCTCGGCTTGAAATCCTGCGCACTGGCATGGGTTACAATTGAGGATGTAATGAATGCTACAATAAAAAACAACAGGACAGTCTTCCTGAACATACAATTCTCCTATAATCCCATTGCACTGAGCAAGCTATCTATCTCCTTTCTGGCATTTTCTGAAAGTGGGCCAGATATGTTCTTGATCTCTTCTATCTGAATCACGTCAACGTATTTTTCGATCGCCCTCTCATATTCCCTTCTCTTTTTAATAAGTTCCGCAGCGTTGAAATACTGAATCTGGAGATTCTGAAAACGAGCAAGCACCTCATAACTCAGTTCTTGCGCTACATCCTGTGTAACCTTCTCCAAAACCTCAGTGTCTGAAGGCAACTCAAGAGGATCATACTTAATATTTGCATACTCAACACCTTCTGAAAAATCATCCTTTACTTCATAGGCCTTCTTTAGTGTTTTTGTAATGACCACTTCACCTTCCTCAACATCAATGACCCTAAAAGAAACAGCCGCAGTAGCCCTCTTTTTTCCCGTACCAACCTTGTATTTCACCGTTTCCCTGATCTCTTCTTCAATATAGGGTTGTGGAGCACTTTTCTTCTCTTCATCCGAAGGTCGTCTCCCCTGCAGGGATGAATACCACACCTGGTACTCAGGATTTGAATGCGACCTTTTCCCCACCACCACGTTTACCGACTTTTGTCCCTCAGTCTTGTCAACATCCACGTTGTAATTCAGGACACTGCCGGTTATAAACACATCCGTGCCTTTTATTCTCCCCACCTTTTTCGCACTCTCAATATCAATAATCCCTGCCTGCCCCAACTCTATCTCCTTGATAATAGCACCGAGCACATCCCTCGCCAGTATTTTTACATCACTGCTTGCATGGGTCGTGATATAAGCGAGCAAGCTATCAGTCACTATCTTGCCTGCATCAGGTTTGCCTTGCGGTGAGGCAAAGTCCATAATTGCAATCTTTTTAATGACCCTCTCTTTAAGTTTCTCTTTCATGTTCTGTATTTTTGAGAAAGCTTCTTGATTGTCAGGATTAATATTTATCACTTTTTCATACCACATAAAGGCATTGCCAAGGTATACAGTAGTCTCATAAGCGGCTGCCTTCTCAGTCATGGCACGTGATAGCTGACTGATCAAACTCTCTGTGGACTGTGCTTTTCTTAAAGCCGGGTCATAGGTTATGGCTTTCATCAGATCAGTGTATGCAACTGATAATTTTCTTCCCAGGAGATATTGTCTACTGAGGGTTAAATAATGGGATGCTGCTTCCTGTTTTATTGCAGCAATCTTCTGGTTTATCGCATCCCCTGGTCTCATATCATATGCTTTCTGTGCAAACTTCACGGCCA
Source organism: uncultured delta proteobacterium (assembly GCA_903822335.1). Taxonomy (GTDB): domain Bacteria; phylum Desulfobacterota; class Syntrophorhabdia; order Syntrophorhabdales; family Syntrophorhabdaceae; genus CAIJOT01. The sequence goes on along the minus strand of CAIJOT010000200.1, from coordinate 11,226 downwards.
TATCCCATTCTTTTTTTGCAGCATATGCTTCTGCTTTTTTCATATAATAATCAGGGTTGTGTTTCAACTTGGCCTGTTTCAATTCTTCCGTTATCTCATTCCTGCCAGGCAATATCTCCTGTGCAAGGGTAAGGTTTATTATCACTTTATCCCAATCTTCATCACTTTTGTATGTACCTATCTCTCTAAAATAATATGTCATTGCGTTCCTTTCAGCCTGACTCAACTTGGCGCTCGCATCGAGATAGGATGGATAAATCATTTTAATCTCCCTGAGTTTATTGACGCTATCTACCCATTCATTCCTTTCCATAGCCTTCGTAGCCTGAGAATACAAGGTCTCTGCTTTTTTTACGATGTTGTCCATTTCTGATTTCACATTTCTTGCAAGATTCTGTGCACTGCTGCTCTGCGGTGTAAGACGAAGTGCCTTTTCGGCCTCCTGAGAAGCAGCCCTTGCATCATCATATGTGAGAGGCTTCCTGGCAAGCATTGACCTGGCCTTTTCCATATATCTCTCGGAAAGGGCAGCTTTTACCTTACTCAGGGCCTCGATATACTCAGTATTATTAGGTTCCTTGGCAATGGCATCCTCGTACATGGAAATAGCATCTTCTAACCTATTCACCTTGGCAAGCCCTTGCCCATCTTCAAAGCTTTCCCGCCCTGGAGTCGCACAGCTACAGAGAACCAGCGCTGCAACAATGAGTAAGACACCAAACCGTATCCTCATGTTCAATACCTCCTTTGCTTTATTTCCTTTTCACCGTTAATTTAATAACATTACTGGTCAATGAAGTTACCCTCAAGGAACCACCCTTAAACTTGATTTCACTCAGTTCCTCTGCGACTTCCTTCGCATTGTTAGTTACCTCAATGTCGAGGACTGCTACGCTATCCTTGAAGCTTCGATCATATATCTCTTCTATTTCATCGATCCGGTTTTTAAGGAGTTCTTTAAAGGTCTTCACATCTTCAAAACTTAGACCTGATACAATAAGTCTTACGGTCTTCAGGCCACTCGCCTGTTTCGTCCATTTTGTGAGGATCTGGGACATCAGCTTTTCACTGATCTCGATGGATGCCTTTTTTAAAGCTTCTGCCCCGCCTGTAATGGGGTTGATATTAGCAACCACGGCATTTGTGGTGAATGTAGCAAGCAGTGCACTATTATCAGCATTCACTGCCCTTACTGAAACCGTTGCCTGGCAAGAACGGATATTGGTTCCCGCAACAGTTACTCCGGCCTTTGCGATTGCCTGCCCGACTATTACAACCTCTGCTTCCCCCATGGTTGCAAGCTTCAATGCTGTATCATTGTTGAGATTAACACTTATGTTATTTGTTAATCTGTTGTCTTCCTTAAGTCTGGCAAGGATAACCTGATGATCTACAAAATTGAACCCCTTTTCCATAAACTTGGACATAATTACATTTTCTGCAACCCCAAGGTTAAAACCGCCTTCGCCTCCCCACCAGTACGATGGCTTATCATGATCTGCACTCTGTTCGGAGATCAGGAGCATGATTCTCGGTTTACCCATTTTCTTCATAAGAAGCCCTATATTATCGAGGTCTTTTTCAAGTTTCACGCTTGACACGATTGCCTTAATTTTAATCCTGAAGGTATCGCCTTCAATTCTTTCATCAGAAATGGTATATCTCTTGATATATCCTGTACTCTTTGAATATACCCTGTCATTCAAAAGCTCAAAGTTTCTCACAAGTGTTTCTGATTCAACGAGAACACCAACGGTCTGTTCCACAGCCCTGCGGAATGCATTACTCAGTGCATCTTCTCTGGCAAGATCTTTCCTGCCACCCGTTATTGTCGCAAAGCCCTCTGCTTCAACAGGCTTAGCACTTGCTGCATATATATCATGTGTAGACAAAAATATGACTAATAAAACAAAAAAAATGATTTTCACATATATCATACCCATTCTATGCATCACTCGTTCACCCCTGATTATCATGCATCTTCTTCTGAAAACCCCTTATGACCTCCTCGCTTTCACTTTAAAGACAAAGTCGTAGTTTAAGATATCTTCCCATTTGTAACCCTTTAATGTGGATCGTGTATCATTGCTATCCCCGTAAGGTTTCCCTGGTATATAAAACCAGTTCATTATCACTTCGCCGGAAAACCTGAGCACAATCCAGTACTTTCCTTTTGTCAGTTTCGTCGGCGCTTCAGGTGGAAAAACAAAGTCTACCCAGTAATAACCGGGTCTTCTCCTGATGTTTTCTATGAAAATCGGCATAGACCGTATGCCAGTGAGACTTGGTCTTCCATTATCGTCTGCCACAAGGTCTATATAAATCGTCCCATCCCCACCGAACTTCCTCATTGCCAAAGAAATTTTCTCGATTATCAGGGATTCATCAAACTTAAAAGCCTGTGCGAAAATATATTTCGATGTCACATACTCGGCAGTCTCTTTATCTAATATCTTGAAACCCTTATCCCCGATAACCCGATAGACATCGACAAGGTTTGGAAACTCCATATTACCAAACTCTATCACCTTACCTTTGGGCAGTATAGGCGTTACTTCAACAGGCGGCTTTGGTTCTTCTTTTGGTGGTGGCTTTATCAATGGCGGTATTGCAGCCTTGACCAATACACTGTTACTAAGCATGTAAGGTCTCGGCATCCCTATTGATGATTTCAGCTTTACAGACACCTTATCATCGAGAAATTTCGCATCTATTATTTCATTATACTGTGGCAGGTACGGGATTGCCTCCCAGGAATCATTGATATCGCTCGCATCAAGACCGTGTGTCTGTTTAATGTGTCTTGAAGAGGTAAACTGTTTTGACTGTTGAGGGTCATAGGAAAGCCATCCAAGATCAGGAAAATAGATTTCCATCCATGCATGTCCTCCCTGCCCCATTGCCTGGACAAGGTTTCCTTCACCGGTTGGGATTTTCCATTGTTCTTTTAAACTGATACCTCCCACAATCCTTGCCGGTATGCCTGCTGCCCGCAGTAGGGCCATAGAAAGATGGGCAAAATTCTGGCAATTGCCTGTTTTCGTTCTCAAGGTATATTGGGCATCATATTGAGGCGGGTTGTATGTATACTTAATATTATCCGCCACAAAATTTAATATGGCGGTCACAGCTTCATATTCGTTGCTTGCATTAGCTGTGAGACTCTTTGACAATGAACTGATATCAGAGCTGTCACTCTGTACATTCTTTGTGGACTTAAGATAGATGAGAACATCCTGGGAAAGCGCCTTCAAAGGAAAAGCCGCTCTGCTTTCCATTGATGGTAATTCTGAATCAATACTCACCTGGAAGATTGTATTTATCCGTATATCGCTATTGACGTTCCTCCACGTCACAACCTTGAACCGGTTACCAAAAGTATCAACCTTATCTTCTACTTTCACAGGTTGCGGTTCAAATATTGTTTGGAGCGTTTGGAGGCTCTGTCTTACAGCGCCATTTGAGAAGGCAGTGGGAAGAAAAAACTTAAAGGTCAGGCTTGAGACTGGTTTTATAACACTAAAACTCGTCTGTTGTTTGACATCAATACTGCTTTTCAGACTGCCTTCAAGGATAAGGGTTTTCGCATAAAGGCAACCCGCGAAAGGAAGGGAAAATAAAAGACACAAAAGGGAAAATATCAGTAATCTTTGAAGTATAGGTTTCATGTTAACCCACCCTGTAATGTTTTAAAATCCAAAAAAGGGAGGATAACAATCCTCCCTTTTTATATCCTCTTCAACATCTATTTCAGCACAAAAGCTACCTTTGCTGCTGCGAGAAAGCTTCCCTTCTGGTTTGCTGAAAAGATATTGACCGCATCTGTATCAGAAACCTGAAGGTCAGAAGTGCTCACTGTACCGATAGCCGTTACTATCATAGCATTTTTTACCCCTCTTGACTCAAGAGCCGCTTTGGCCTTATCAACGCTATTCGTGTATTCTCCACAGCCCTGCTCCACAAGGACCTTCTGGCTTATCTTTGACGGGTCATAGAGCACCTCACCTTTTGGAGTAAATATCCTGTTTATGAGGGCAGGTCTGAAATTCTGCTGGGTCGCATCGATGATGAGACCATCATACTTTTCTTCCACAAGGACTGGTTTGGGACGATATACAGGTTTATCTCCAATCACAGCCTTTTTGATTTTTGGATCACCTACAATTTTGCTGTACATTGCCTGTGCAAATCCGTTTGGTCCTGTCATCCCAATCTTCACAAACACGAGGGCAGAACCTTCTTCCTTGTTGTATTCCTTATGCACAACCTGCACACCCTTTATAAACCCTGCAACTGCAGCCCTCACAATATCATATTGCAATTCCGCATCTTTCACCAATGTATCACCGACAATTGCCACTCCATCGAGAAATTCTGCAAGTTGACGATAAGCCATTACCGTGGCTGCCCTTTCAGCAGTTAAGCGTTGCTGTGCTGGAGTTTTGGCGGTTGGAGAAGGAAGACCCTCCCCCATCACGAGAATGTAATCATCCATAAATGCCTGACCCTGGCTTTGTGTAATTGAGAGATTGTTCTGGTTTAACCATTGATTCGCCTTCTGAAATCTTTCATCAAGTTGCGCTGACGGGGCCGGTCCAGGTGGCTGTTGCATCTGTGCTGATACAGAGCTTACGAATCCAATAATCAAGCACAATACAGCTACTATCAGTTGCTTTTTCATATTTTCCTCCTTCATAATATTTGTTTATACCATATTCTAATAAATGTTTATTCTTTGTTTTAACATCCTTAAAGCAAGAAGCGCCTCAGCACCGTCCACAGGTGCATCAATCCTGAATTCACCTGACAGTTCGGGTTCCATAATACCCCTTGATGTCATATTCATAACTGCGTTATACATGGGCGATGTGGGTCTCACATCCGGAAAAGGTGACCTTTGCTGTCCAAAGTATGCGGTGGCTATTTTTTCATCCCCTGTGAGTTTGATAAGCACATCTTCAAGCATAAAAGCCATTTCACCTCTCTTCACAACATCTGCTGGCTTGAAAAGGTATGCTTTTGTTGTTTCATCATACTTTGGTTCAAGACCCCTTACTCTCCACTTCATGATGGTGAGAACCTCCTCCTTAAAGTGGTGATTGAGTACATCGGCTGGTGTGAATTCGGGCTTCATCTTATCGAGTTGTGATTGAACAGCAATACGGCCTGCAAAGAGTTTGTCAATCTTCATCTCATCAATCAACAATGCAGCAAGGTCACCTCTCGTAACGGAATCTTTTATGGCAATCTTCTTGCCTACATCCCCAACGGTGATGCCTGACATGGCCCGGACGATCTTGTCTGTTTTCTTCCATGCCTTATCTGCTTTTTCATTCCACTTGCCTTCCCTCTTTGCATTCAACACACTGCTGAACATATCCCTTGCCTTCTGAAATTCAAGTGCCTCAAGATATGCTAAACCCATAAAGTATTGGAGGGACTCAGTACCCTGATAGTACCAGAGCTTCCTCTCGTCAACCTTGAGTTCCTTTCCAAGACGGTAAGCACCTTCAGTTTTTTCAAGCCAGTCCCTTCCATCCATAACGGTATTCACCCTTATGACTGAAAGATAATGGTCATACTTATCTTCCTCTGTTGCCGCTTTTTTGCCGCCTTTCTCGACATATTCAATTGCGCGCTGTCTATCAACACCACTGTAACCAGGGTCTGGCTGCATCTTCACCTTATAGGCAGAAACTATCGCAAGCCCTCCATGAGCAGGATAGAACGTTTCATCGCAGTATAGCGCCCTTTCAAACTTGTCTTTTGCCACATCCAGGTTGACCTGTTCAAGTGCCTCCATACCTCTCAAATAGTGGTGCTGTGGATTATCCTCAGGAGCTGTACACTTAACAGCCTGCGGCTTTGCACAACCAGAGGCAAAAACCAACGCAAAAATCATTACACAAAGTAGTGCCAAAAACTTTCCCTTCACCATGAAACACCTCCTCGTTATTTATCAATATTCACCTGACTACTACCACTTCACTAATACCCGAGTTTCTTAAAAAATCCCTGCCCTTCCATGGGAACTCTTTCTACAAGGCCACCTACTTTTACTCTTTTGATGGCAGATGAATCACCTTGCACCATAACCCAGGCTTTCTCATCCTGAATCTGGTCTGTAACTTCAAGCGTAACCGGTATTTTTACCATATCGCACGTAGACTTACTCGTAAAAGGATCTTTTATTTCCTGGAATATATAGACAACAAGCTTTGAACCTGATTTGATACCTTGTTTCGTCCCAATATTGATTAAAGCACTTCTCTCGCTCCCGCTCGGGCTTGTTCTTGTTTGCATAATGTACCCCCTCACTGTAAACCATTTGGAAAGTTCTGGCCGTGTATCCTCCAAAGCTTTCGCTGCTGCTTTCTTTATCCCGCCAATTAATGCATCGTAATTAGGATAAGGGGTTTTCCCTATGATATGCTTGCCACTCACCACCTTAGAGAAAAGAATTTCTCCCGTTTCCACATCAATGATTCTAAGGGCAATGTCAGTTCCAATGTGCCACCCCTCCTGTGTTTCAACCCCTGCAGCTATGACTGAACCAACAATCCCTAAATTGTCGCTCAATCCCTTCCTTGCAGATTGGAAGGTCTTGTAAGAGAGATTCACATTATTCACAGAACCAGTTACTATATATTTTATTCCTGCAATTTTACCGAGCTGAACCAACTGGGTATCATTCACAAGACCCGAAGCCTGAAATTTTTGCTCTTCTAAAACCTTTTTCATCTCCGTTCTGGTATATACTTTCATCCCGCCCATATTTACGAATTCATTCATCACGCCATCTTCAACGCTATCACTAAGTTTCGCATTAATTTCACGCTGAATCCTTTGACCATCTGTCTGAAACTGTCTTTTCTCCCGCTCACCCCATACTACACCTACCCCTCCTGGTGTTGCCCCGGCAGCAGCACCACCTACTCTAGTTCTCTGGGATGTACCCTGAATGTTCGTCTGAACCATAGTTGCATAGTCAAAGGTTGTATTGTTGGTAAAATTGACCACCGCAACTTTTATCACTGCTGTCTGGTAGGCAGCCTTACAGCTTGTGGGGATTGGCCCCATTTCACCCTTGTCAACCAAAAATGAAGTCGGGTCATGACTGGGTCCACCGGTTGTAGCACACGCTGCAAAAAGAAAAACGGACAATAAAAGAAGAACAATGAGCTGAATCATTGTTGTCTTTTTTACGTCACACATAACAAACACCTCCTCATTTGATTTTTCCTATATGTTTTGTATATATAATAAAATATCATACATAACCTATTTTTGTTGATACGCTAACCGTATTGCATAGGGTGAAAAACTTACGATCTGAAAGTTTCCTTTCTGACTGATACTGTTTGCCAGGTAAATAGTATTTTCAGAATAGCTGACTATGAACTCACCCATGCCCTTTTCCTCCACATTTGTCACCCATGCAATATTCTGTAGTATACCTTTTATCTCGAAATTAGTATTGATGTCTGTGATGTCAGTCACCTTCACCTGAACTTTTTTCGCAATACCCTTGATATACTGGGAAACCTTGTCAAGCACAATAGGGGTAAGCTTTTCCGATAAGTCTTTCAGTCCATTGGCTGTTGCGTCCTCCACGTTCGTTGCCAGACCTTTGCCCTGTTCGGTGCCTGCTGTTAATATAACCATCTTGCCACTTTCATCCCTCGTTACGATCCGGTATTCGAGCCTCACAGTAACATTATTGAAAGGCATCGAAATGCCATAACCTATATCCTGACCTTTCTTTGTTGAGATGGTATAGTCAATCTTTCCAATAAGAAGCATGTTTGAAAGGAACTTATACATAAGGCTTCTGAGGGTCAGAAAATTCCTGCTCTTTATTGCATTCTCTATTTCTCTCGCATCCATTGCATGGGTCGGTGCAACATCTACAACGGTGAAACCCTGTTCGGTAAGTTTCCCGATGAGCGTTTCTGTCAGGATATTCGTTTCATCAAACTCATCCCTTGTCTCAAGACCATACCTCTCGCTCTTTCCATGGGGTCCCTTCCGTATATCTTCAGTTTCCCGAACCACCTTTGGTTTCCTTGCAGGGATGAATACAGCGATGGAATTGTTAAGGGCAAGGGACGTCAAAGCCTCCTGTGCTTTTAAAGGTTCAACACAGGCATTAATCTTGACCCACATTGTGTCCTTTCTGTTTTCCTTGTTCAGTATCTTATGCCCCGTAATCACACCTCTAATCTGCTTGCTTACCGCATCATCCACAAGCGCCATATTTTGAACAACGCTCTGTGCTTTTACTGCAACCCCGACAACCTGTTCTATGGCAGACCATTTCGCCCTCGCTATTGCTTCCACCTCTGCAGAAGGGGCATCATTCCCCACGATAACTGCCTCTCCATCTGTATCAACACATTTAGGTGTGCAAAAACCATCAGATGATATACAACAAAGGAAGATGGTAAGAAACAGAGCGATTATTTTTTGATAGCCATATGTATGACTTTTCATACTTGTCATAGATCCCCCTTAAGAATAAAATCCTGAATTAACCCTTACACCCCTGTCATGTACCCACACCGCGGAAAATCTTCAATAGGCAAGGGTTACTTATGATCATCTCTTTACTTCATGCCGGATAGGTATTTAAAACTCAACACCAACCTCTGCGAATGGCCCGCCAAAATTTAAATCTGCTTTCACACTGTTTGAGTCAATTTTTAATTTTTCATACCTGTAGCCGGCAGTGAGAAATGCAGGGCCAAAAACCTTGTATTTAACCCTTCCGATTAAATCGGCATAGTGATTTTTACTATATGCAATGGCACGGATTTCTCCTTCCAGGGATAGAGGAAACCCTGGCAGTGGTTTATATTGTGCGCCTATATAGGCCATCGGAATAGGTAGGGTAAAACTTTTTGAATCTGAAATTGCTGCCTGAGAAAGGTCAATCTTAAAGTCTATTATTCTCACATTTAAACCGGCATCAATATTTAACATTCCAAGTGTAGCTGTTTTCACAAAAGGTATTCCGTAATAGAATGCAATATCGTAGTGGTCGAGCGTTATCTTGGAGGAAACGGGAACATTTGCAACAAAATTTTTCTCACCGAATTTAAAAGCAGTTTCCTTGTTTCCGTTGCCATCAAATGACATAGGGGTAGCCATCACGTAAATATTCGGAATAAACAGAGGCATGTCAATCTTAGCCCTGCCTGTGAACTTTGTCTTGCTTTTATAATTCAGGTCATTTCCAAGGCTCACAGAGTCTCCTTTGTATGAGATATCACCTTGGGGAGATTGGTTCCATACCCCAACAGCTACCTCAAATCCAATTGCCCTGACCATCTGAGGTATGAAAATAACTGACAATACAAGAAAGATTATACAGCATCTCTTTAATAGATTCATTTTGACTACTCCTCCTTATGTTAAATTTTACAACATCGCAATCAATGAAAAGTGTATCCTATGGGAAATTCTAATTTCAAATCCTTGGAGTGTCAAGCTAAATTTCATTCATGGGTAAAGACCCTTCATACGCTTGACTGTATTATAACAGGTTGTTGAGCTTTTCCTCAAACTCACCAGACTTTGCATGGTATGTGGTTGTAAGTCCTTCTAATTCTTCAAAAAGACTCTCTATCGTCTTCTTTGTTTGATGAATGGACACTGACAGGGAAGAGACAGATTTACCCTCACCTGTGCGCACTGCACGCATCAGGGCCAGGTTATCCTGCTTCAACTGTTCCTCAAACCTGATAATAGTCTCTTCTATCTCTTCGATCCGCTGCTGAAGGGGGTTCAGAACCTTAGAGCGGTCTGCAATGGTTTCTGCTCTTAGACGCCGCATCTCTTTTCTGTTGGCAGTTTTACTTTGGGTTGTCTGTATCTGAGTGCTTGAGGGAATCACCGCCTCTTCATCCTGCCATCCTATACGGTTCAGAAAATCCTGATATGTCCCTTCAAAGACTGTCACGTTTCCGCCGTCAAAGACTACGAGCCTTGTGGCAATAGCATTGAGGATCATCTCGCTGTGGGTAACAATCATCACAGCTCCTTCAAAGGCATCCATCGCCTCGACCAGTGAATCGATAGATTCCATATCAAGGTGATTCGTAGGTTCGTCGAGAAGGAGCAGATTGGATGGACTCGCAAGGAGTTTACCAAGCAATACACGACTTTTCTCACCCCCTGAAAGCACCCCTATTTTCTTTAACGCATTATCTCCATCAAACATCATGACACCACAAATATTCCGTGTTGTTCCCTTACTATGCTCTGGGTGTACACTGAGGATTTCTTCTTCCACGGTATTCTCGAGATCAAGACAATCAATATTTGTCTGTCCAAAATAAGCAAGTTTCAGGTTTTTATGAAGGGTAATCGTACCGCTGAGCGGTGCAAGTTCTCCTGCGAAAAGGTTCAATAGTGTTGTTTTGCCTTTACCATTTTTTCCGATAACACCGATACGGTCTTTTCTTCTGATAGCTACACTCAATCCATCAATCAGGAGAGGGCCTGATGGATAAAAGGAAAAGGATATATTTTCTGCTTCGAGCACCCACTTTCCATGAAATGGTGCTGCCTTGAATGCAAAATCGAGTGTCTTGAGTTCCATAATTTTCTTAAGCTTTTCCTTTTTCTGAAGGGCTTTGATACGTGACTGGACGGCTCTTGCACGTGTAGCCTGAGCCCTGAAGCGGTTGATAAACTGTTCCGCTTCTTTCCATCTTTTCTCCTCATTGATGCGGGTTTTTTCGTAGACCTCTTCTTCCTGGAGTATCTGGTCATAAAGCTTGTATGTCGGACCCGTGATTTTACGTATCTTTGAGCGGTATATTCCCATGGTGTGGGTAGTAACACTATCCATAAAATCCCTGTCATGGGTAACCAGCATGAGCTCACCCTTCCAGTTTCTTAGAAACTGGGTTAACCATCGCACGGACACAATATCAAGGTAATTTGTTGGTTCATCAAGAAGCAAAAGGTTTGGCTCAGAGACCAGAACCCTTGCAAGATTAAGCCTCACCTGAAACCCGCCACTCAACTCATAGGGATTATGATGAAACTCATCAGGAGAAAACCCGAGACCAAGCAGTATGGACTTTGCCTTATATGTCTCATCTCTCCCATCTTCATGGGGAGGAATCTCGAGGCATACCTCTTTCAATATTGAGTCTTCTCTGAAATCAATGTGCTGGGAGAGGTGACGAATCGTATATCCCTTTGGAAAGGATATGG
>CAIJOT010000199.1 GCA_903822335.1 uncultured delta proteobacterium | reverse complement strand
GCAAGCCACGGCGTATCAAAAGCGAGCCAACGGCATGAAACCATCTCGAAGCAAGCTTCGGGGTATTGACCCGCGGGGCAATAAACCTGAAGAAAAGATCGGCAAAATAATATTTTCCAGAGTTCTCTCCATGCCGATGACGAAATATCGGGAGTATATTGCCTCCGTATGCGGCGCTCCGGCTGCTGTCCAGAGATATGATGGCGGTCAAACAGGGGAGATGGTTTTCGCCCGCGTGAATATTTCCGGCCGCAATCCGGTGGGTGAAATTGCCGATAATTGCTTTACAGAAATATTTCCTGTTCCGGCCGGCGCCGACCTGCGGACAATATGTTCCCTGCGCTGGATAAATACCCGCAACCAGTTTTCGCGGCATATTATGCGGAGCTTATTGCGGTGCCAAAAGCGGTATTGGCTGACCGAACGGGAAATGGATTTAAGGCCGTTGGGCTTGAAACGGTTCCTTACAGAGTATCCATTGCGGTATCTCGATATTTCGCGGTTATCAAGGCTGCTTGCCGTGCTCTGGGTGAAGACGCTGAAAGGCAGAAACATGAGTTTGCGCAGTCTGTTTGTTTCCAACCGGAGGTCTTGCTCATTTGTTATCAGGGAAATGATAAATCAATCCACGGATTCCCTGAACGATCGCGAGATAAGTGAGCGCTTACTGCAGAGAGGGATTGCTGTTACTGCCAGAACGGTATGCTATGCCCGCGGATTGCTGCATATTCCCGATTTTGCCGAGAGAGAAAGAGGCGGATATGAAGACGAGGTTCTGTTTAGCAGTTATTTTCAATTGAGCAAAAAGAATATTGATCAGATTCCCGAGGTTCCCGCTATTTATGAATTAAGCGCCGCCGAGGGCATCAATTATCGGAACGGCATGAGTAAGGCAGTATATCTGGGGGCGACCAAATGTTTGCGCAGGCGCATGATGCATTACACAGACGGGCAAATAAAGAATACTGCGTTGCTTCCGATCATAAGAGAATCCGGCGTCAATGTCAGATATTTCCCGACGGATAATTACCGAGATTGCGAGAAACGACTGTTGCTGAATTTCAAAACCTGTTTTGGAGAATTACCGATGGCGAACGTGCTGGGAGGTGGGACCGATGGAAACCGGTGAGAAGAAGTTTGACGGGTTTGAGGAATTGGTTCTTGAACTGGGCATGGCAAGAATATTTTTTGCAGAAGAAGAAGAAGAAGAAGAAGAAGCCCGCATCGTCGTCTCCATAAAAGACATCACCGAACGCAAACAGGCGGAGGAGAAGTTGGGGAAAAGCCAGGAACAACTGAGAGATGCCCATCGACTGGCACATATAGGTATCTGGAATTGGATCGCCGACACAGACACTGTCACCTGGACGGAGGAGCTTTACCGTATCGCAGGCCTCGACCCGATGATTCCAGCACCCACATATGCAGAACACTCCAACATTTATGCTCCAGAAAGCTGGGATCGCCTGAAAGTAGCCGTTGAAAAAGCACTGGAAACCGGTGCACATTATCAGCTTGAGCTGGAACTAATTCGTCCGGACGGCACCACCCGATGGGTGAACGCATTTGGCGGCGCCACGTATGACAACCATGGACGGGTCACGGGGCTTCACGGTACGGTGCAGGACATCACCGAGCGCAAGAAGGCGGAGGAGGATATTAAGAGGCGGAACGATGAGTTGTTAGCTCTCAATGCCATCGCGGCTACAGTGAACAGTTCTCTGGATTTACAAGAGATCTTGGGCCAAGGTTTGGACAAGACGTTGGAGGTGACCGGGCTGGAAGTGGGCTCTGTATATCTGCTCGATCAGAAGACTGAGGATTTGGTCTTGGTCACCTACCGGGGTGCGTCTGAGGAATATGCAGATCAAATGCGGACCTTCAAAATGGGGGAGAGCCTGGTTGGAAAGGTGGCACAGACGGGGGAACCCATTGTAGTTGATGATTTAACCAGAGACCCCAGAGTGACGACAACGTTAGTGACGAAGGAGAAGATGTGTTCGTTTGCTGGTATACCAATAAAGTCTAAGGAGAGGGTGCAGGGGGTGATGAACACAGCCAGCCGTCAGTATCACCCGTTCAGTCCCGGGGAAATACGACTTTACACTGCCATTGCTGACCTGCTCGCAGCAGCTATTGAGAATGCACGGCTGTATGAGGTTGTTAAGAAGGAGTTGACCGAACGCAAGCAGGCACAGAATGCACTGGCAAAGAGCGAGGCCCTCCTCAGAGAAGCTCAAGAAGTGGCACATATCGGCCACTGGGAACTCGATACATCCATCATGACACCCACATGGTCTGAGGAAATCTTCCACATATTCGGTCTTGACCCTGAAAAGGGCGAACCTTCCTTCGAAGCACACCAGAAGGTTACCCACCCCGATGACTGGGGTATCTTTAACAATGCAATGACAACATCAATTGCTGAAGGAATCCCCTTCGACATTGAGTTCCGGATACTTCTTCCAGATAAAACTATACGGTGGATGCACGCGATAGGATATCCAAAAAAGGACAGCGAAGGCAGAATTGTAAGCGTTTTTGGAACAGCCCAGGATATTACAGATAGGAAATTAATGGAAGATGTGTTGCGGGCAAGCGAAGAGAACTTCCGCCGTTCTCTGGAAGACTCCCCATTGGGGGTACGCATTGTGACCATAGAAGGTGAGACAGTTTATGCCAACCGTGCTATGCTAAATATTTATGGATACGACAGCATTGAGGAACTGAGAACGACACCCGTTAAGAAGCGCTATACTCCGGAGAGCTGTGCAGAGTTTCAGATAAGAATGGAGAAAAGACGGAAAGGTGATCATGATCCGTTCGAATATGAAGTAAACATTGTGAGGAAAAATGGTGAAGTCCGCTATCTCCAGGTCTTCCGCAAGGAAATACTCTGGAACGGCGAAAAGCAATTTCAGACAATATACCAGGACATCACCGACCGTAAGCGGGCGGAGGAGGAACTGCGGGAAAGCGAAGAGCGCTATAGAATCCTCACTGAAAAGACCATCGCAGGTATCTACCTCATCCAGGATGGATTGTTCAAGTATGTGAACCCTACATTCTGTGAGATACACGGGTATACCCAGGATGAGTTAGTTGATAAATTCGGTCCCCTGGATCTTGTTGTTGAGGAAGAGAAAGGGTTCCTCAATGATAAGATTCAGCAGCGCCTCTCAGAAGAGAAAGAGTCTGACCAATTCTCCATAAGGATTAGAAAGAAGGACGGAGAGATAAGCTTCCTCGAGGTCTTTAGCTCATATGCACTGTATGCAGGGAAACCTGCTGTGCTTGGAACCTGTATTGATATAACGGAGACAAGGAAGGCCAATGAGGCGATAAAAAAATCACGAGAAGAGCTCCGGGCACTTACCGCTTATCTTCAGAATATCAGGGAAGAGGAGAGAATACGAATCTCCCGGGAGATTCACGATGAGCTTGGTCAGTTACTGACAGGCATCAAGATAGATATCTCCTGGCTCAAGAAGAAGCTCGCCGATACGGTGAAACCCACAGACCCTATACAGACGAAAATTGATTTCCTCCTGGGACTGACTGATTCTGTAATCGCGACAACCCGTGAGCTCTCCCTAAGCCTGAGGCCGGGCATCCTCGATGACCTTGGCCTTGTCGCTGCAATTAACTGGGAAATGAAGAGATTCCAGGAGAAAACAGGGATTACCTGTACGTTTCAATCAGACATGGCAGAGACAGCAATCCCTGAAGACCACACTACGGCGCTATTCCGCATATGCCAGGAGTGTTTGACCAATATAGTACGCCATGCCCATGCCACAGAGGTGAACGTTACACTTACGGAAAAGGGAGGTAATCTTGTCCTCGAAATAGAGGACAATGGAAAAGGCATTACAACGGAACAAAAAAGAAGCCCGATTTCATTGGGGTTACTGGGTATGAGGGAGAGGATAGTGGGTCTCGTGGGTAGGTTCAGCATTCGTGGCGCACCAGGGAAGGGGACAAAGGTAAAGGTGGAGGTACCGGTGAGGTGAAGAAATTTGCGATTTGCGATTGCCGATTTGAGAATGGGAATATCAGATGAATTTGCGAATGCCAATTGCCAATTTGCAAATGGGAATATCAGAATGAATTGCCAATTGCCAATTTGCAATTTGCGAGGTGAGAGTTAAATGAATGAAGATGACTTAAAAAAAAGGACAAAGCAATTTGCATTAAAAATATTAAAACTTATAGCTATAATACCAAGTACAATAGAGGGTCGGGTAATAGCAAATCAACTTACCAAATCGGGAACTTCCGTAGGCGCTAATTACAGGGCTGCCTGCAAAGCACGTTCAAGGGCAGAATTCATAGCAAAAATAGGAGTTGTTGAAGAAGAAGCGGATGAATGTATTTATTGGTTGGAGTTGGTTATCGAAGCAAACTTATTGAAAAAAGAATTAGTTGAACCACTACTCAAGGAAGCAGGTGAAATTGTGGCTATCATGGCTTCTTCCAGAAAGTCAGCCACGAAAGATCGCACATTGGAACGGTCTAATCCAGCCAACGGCTGGACAATTGGCAATCGCAAATGACTATGATATGTATAAATCGCAAATTGGCATTCGGCAATACATGATGAACCTATGCTACTCTTTCAATGGGAATATTTTCTATGGTGATGTTGACAAGGTCTGACAGGCTGAACTTCTCGCTTGCGTCAAGTATTTCAATACCAACTATATGGCCCTTTTCGTCGAGATCAACTGTAACCCCTTCTTCTATATCTATTGAGTCTTCTATGTTTGCCTCTTTTAGTTTAATGTATAACGCATCAACATCTTTACTGTATTCTATCTTCATGCTACCTCCTGAAAGGTTTTTTTCTAATTGTAACGGTAATAATCAAAATGTGGTCAGATTCTTCCTTATATGTAACCCTCAAATATCTTCCACTGACAAATTTAAACACATTTGTTCTTTTCTTGACACCCGGTTGAGAAAAGTCAGGATTATCCATAGCAATCTCTACCTCTTCCTGGCTTACTTTACGATCTTTCATGCGTTTCTTTGCATGCCGGTCATACTTAATTTGCTTCATAAAGGTAAAATAGCAGGTTATTATAAAGGAGTCAAATGGAAATAGTCTCTGTGGAGAATGATTATGAACTCTAAAATCGCAAATTGGCATTCGGTATGGTTCAATTCTGCCGAAGGCGGGACAATCGCAAATGACTAAGATATTTATAAATCGCAAATTGGCAATCGCAAATGATCATGATATTTATAAATCGCAAATTGGCAATCGCAAATGATTAAGATGTGTATAAATCGCAAATTGGAAATTGGCAATCGCAAATGATTAAATTCCTCATCGCTGATGACCATGCTGTGATACGCCGGGGGTTGATGCAAATCCTCAGTGAGGCCTTTCCTGATGCCCTGTTCGGGGAGGCATGGAATGCCCATCAGATTTTTGAGAAGGTACAGGAGCAAGAATGGGACCTTGTCATCCTCGATATCAACCTCCCTGACAAAAGCGGACTGGATGTACTGAAACAACTGAAGTCGGTCTATCCCGGTCTTTCAATTTTTGTGTTGAGTGTGTATCAGGAAGAAGAGTATGCAGTCCGGGTGCTGAAGGCTGGTGCCTCAGGGTATCTGTCAAAGGAGAGCGCCCCTGAAGAACTGGTGAAGGCAGTGAGAAGGATACTCGGTGGCGGTAAATATGTGAGTTCCTCTCTGGGAGAAAAGCTGGTTTTTGAGCTGGAGAAGGGAGAGGATGCGCACCAGATGCTCTCAGACCGGGAGTACCAGGTGATGCTCATGATTGCTTCAGGCAAGTCAATTACAGAAATTGCCAATGCCCTCTGTCTCAGCGTGCAGAGTATCAGTACCTACCATTCGCGCATCTTCGAAAAGATGGGTTTTAAGAACAATACCGAGCTCATCCGTTACGTCATTGACCACAAGCTTGGGTAGACATCCAATTTGCGATTGCCGATTTGCGAATGGGAATACCAGAATGGATTTGCGATTTGCGATTGCCGAATGCCAATTTGCAAATGGGAATATCAGAATGAATTGCCGAATGCCGAATGCCGATTTAAATCGAAAATTGGCAATTGGAAATCGCAAATCCTTGTAGTAATCTTACTACAAAAAAATTAGTCTATTTCTGACAGACTTTCAGAATATTTTCTGCAACACTATCATTATATAAATAAAAAACTACACAAACGGAGATTCCATGAAATTATTCATTGCTGATGATTCAGAGGTGATGAGGGAACGGATAAGAGAAGTTGTTTTAGCAATGGAAGGAGTTGAACTGGTAGGGGAAGCAGGTGATGTCCAGTCTTCTATCAAGGGTATCCTGAACTTAAAGCCAGACGTAGTGATTCTTGACATACGTATGCCAGGCGGTAATGGTCTCGATGTTCTCCGGAAAGTGAAAGGGCATCCAAAAACTCCTTTGATCATCGTGCTTACCAATTACCCCTTCCAGGAATACAAGGAGATAGCAACCAAGTTGGGGGCAGAACACTTCTTTGATAAGGCTATAGAATTCGATGAGGTGCAGAAGGTGCTGGAAAAAATGCTACATGGCAAGGAAGCGTAGAAGACCGTGAAGCGGGACTTGTGAAGCGTGAAGCGAGGAAACCCGTGAATAGTGAATAGTGAATAGTGAATGGTGAACAGTGAATAGTGAATGGTGAACAGTGAATAGTAAAAAAGGCAGTGAATGGTGAATAGGTTTTTAACTGACGACTATTCACTAACGACTGATTACGGACTTTTAATAGACTTCATCGTGGGTACCGATGTCTATGAGGTGGATAGTGTTAGGGGTCAATTTAAAGATGATGCGTAAGTCATCGGTAAGGGAGCAGGCATATTTGCCTTCGAGATTGCCTTTTAGTTTATGTGTTGTTCTAACCCCCTATTTCTTAGCTTTCCTTGAAAAGGATTTGGAAAACTCAATCTTCCGGCGCATTCAAAATTGCCTGCATGGCTTCATCAACGGTTTCAAAGACCATAGTGGGTTCCTTCTCGGCTTCAAGCACCCGCTTTACAAAAGCCTTGTGTTTCTTTTCCTTTTCAACAAGGAAACTTATGTAGTCTCTTACCTCTTGAATCCGCTTTGCAGGAAGTTTGGGAAGCATTTCATGGATATCGGATATTACAGCAGTCTTCATAATTATAATAATAACGGATACATTGCATGGTGTCAATGATTTTAAAAGGTGGAATATGAAAACTCGTGAAGTGAGGAAATCCGTGAAGTGGGGCTCGTGAAGCGTGAAGCGTTATTCGTGAAGCGTCGTTCGTGAAGCGTGAAGCGTTATTCGTGAAGCGTCGTTCGTGAAGCGTGAAGCGTTAAAAGACGAGATACGAGATACGAGGAACGGGTTTTAAGATACGAGTAACGGAGTAAGGGTGTGTGTGGGTATGTGAGTAAGGGCGTGAGGGGTAATGAGTATCGGTGTATCGGCGAAACGGAGTAACGGAGAGAAATGCAGAACATATCGAGTGTGGATTGCGGATTTGTTTTCACTTGAACCCTCGACCCCCCGGCCAAGAACTGCAACAGCGTCTTAGCAGGGCAGGCCTTGAACCCTTTTCCGGTTACGAGATACGCTTCACGAGTAACGGGTTTTGAAGTACAAAAGCAATGAGGTTTAATATGAGCGAGAGAGAAGAAAAAAACGCCACACCAAACGGAGCCGGAAGCGCGATGTCCGAGCTCGTTTCCTTTTCCCTCGATGACCGGCAGTTTGCTGTGCCTCTCTCAGCCGTGATGCGGGTTGAGAGGATCGTTGCCATAACTCCCCTTCCGAAGGCGCCGGATATCGTCACGGGCATTATCAATGTTCATGGTCAGGTAATCCCCGTCGTTGACATCAGGAGCCGCTTCCTTATGGCTCCGCGTCAATTAGAACTCAGCGACCAGCTTCTCATTATAAAAACCGTACACAGGACTATTGCATTTATCGTTGATTACGTAGAGGGCGTCCTCGATGCATCTAAGGATCAGCGTGCGGATGTGGAGTCGGTGCTTCCCGGCACGGAATATGTGAAAGGAGTGGTCAAACTCGAAGATGGGATGATACTTATTCATGACCCTGATACGTTTCTTTCTCTCGAAGAAGAATACACACTTGATAAGGCAATCAAAGAGGGGCAGACCGAAACGGAAGTGCAGGACAGAGAGGAAACAAGATGAGTACCCTTTCCAACGACACACTCCTTCGGCTCGCCGACTATTTAGAAGGGCGTATGGGACTTCTCTTCCCCAGGAAGAAATGGAGCGACCTGGAGAGGCACGTAATGGCAGCCATCCCCGATTTCAATTTTAGCGATTCCGTGGCATTTGTGGACTGGCTTCTTTCTTCGTCGCCGACACAAAAACAGATTGAAATCCTTGCAGGCCATCTCACTGTGGGTGAAACCTATTTCTTCAGAGAGAGGAAGTCTTTCGAAGTCCTGGAGCAGTCCATATTGCCGGGCTTGATTGACGCCCGTCGAAGGACAGGGAAGCGTCTCAGATTCTGGAGCGCCGGGTGTTCTACAGGGGAGGAGCCTTACTCCATCGCCATCCTTCTTGATAAATTGATTCCAGACCTGAAGGACTGGAATATTACCATTCTTGCTACGGACATCAACACGGTTGCTCTCCAAAAAGCAGATGAAGGGATTTATTCGGATTGGTCATTCCGTGATACGCCGCCATTTTTTAAAGATAAATATTTCGAAAGGGTGAATGGCAATCGTTATTTGCTCCTGTCCGACATCAGGAAGATGGTCACTTTCTCTTATCTTAATCTTTCAGAGGATGTTTACCCCGCACTTCAGAACAATACCAATGCCATGGATGTCATCTTCTGTCGCAACGTTCTGATGTATTTTGCACCCGAGCATATCAAACGGGTGGCTGAACGTTTTTACCGATCCTTCGTTGACGGCGGTTGGCTGATTGTAAGCCCTGTCGAGACATCACAGATTCATTATACGCAGTTTGACATGATCCGTTTTCAGGATTCAACGTTCTATAAAAAGGATACCAGTAAAATAAAGCCGGAGAGGATAATTGCAAAATACATTGAAAAAGAGATTATCCCTTACCTCTTTCCCTCTAAAAAAGTTCGGTATCGTAAATCAGAAAAACTATCGCACACCTCACCGCCGACACCGTATGAGGAAGCGGCCATCCTTTACCGGAAGGGTTTTTACCGGCAGGCGGAAGAAAGGCTGAGTCCACTGATTTCAAACGGTAGCAGCAGTCAGGAGATGCTGGTTCTGTTTACAAAGATTCTCGCGAATCAGGGCAAGCTTGAAGACGCCTTCCATTGGTGTGAAAAGG
>CAIJOT010000198.1 GCA_903822335.1 uncultured delta proteobacterium | reverse complement strand
GCTTCCTTACTTAGTGAAAAGAAGCAAATTGTTCTGAACCTTTCTTTTCTGGTTCTTTAAAATCCTTATCCTATGAAAATGATCATTTACAGTTTCCTTACAACAATCCTCTTTATGAGTGCGAACTTTTTTCCTGACAGCCTGGTCGCACAGGATGTGACCCTTTTACTTCCACCGCAGACCGATGGCGGGATGCCATTGATGAGAGCCCTGAAAAACCGTAAAACCAGCCGTGAATTCGCAGGCAAAGACATTTCCGCCCAGCAGTTGTCGAACCTGCTTTGGGCTGCCTGTGGCATCAACCGGCCGGATGAAAAAAAGGGTTCTTTGTAAAAGTAAGTGGGTAAATTTGTTTAAACGAATAAAATTAATAGATGCTGACTCAGGAAGATTTGTTTGCCAAGGCACTGATGGTAGAGAAACCTTGGTTTGTTGATAAGGTACAGTTTGACCAGGATGCTGGTAAACTTGAGATTTGGATTGATTTTGAGCGTGGTTCGACATTCTATTACGAGGATAAAGAGTCAGGAATCAAAGGTCATTTTAAAGCGTATGATACTACCCAAAAGACATGGCGCCATCTTAATTTTTTTCAGTACCAATGCTATCTTCATGCCTGGATTCCGAGGATTGACATGGGGGATGGCAAGGTAAGACAGGTTCAAGCTCCCTGGGAAGGTAATGCTGCTGGCTTTACGCTCCTTTTTGAAGCCTTGATACTTGTATTGGTAAAGGTCATGCCAGTTCATCAGGTAAGTCAGTTGTTGGGAGTTTATGATAGCAAACTGTGGAAGATGATTAAGGCTTATACCGATACAGCTCGTGCTTGTGAAGACTTTTCTTCTGTCGAGGTGGTTGGTGTGGATGAAACATCTGCTCGTAAAGGCCATGACTACGTTACGTTATTTGTTGATCTTGAAGAGAAAAAAACCTTGTTTGTTACTGAGGGTAGGGACAATAACGTGGTAGTTGATTTTGTAGACGATCTCATTGCCCACAATGGGAATGCAGAGCAAATCAGCCAGATATCCTGTGATATGTCCCCTGCATTTATACTTGGTGTCGAAGAAAACTTGCCGAATGCAGACATTGTGTTTGATCGATTTCATGTTACCAAAGTTCTCAACGATGCCGTTGATAAAGTCCGCAAAGCGGAAGTAGCAAAAAATCCAATCCTGAAAAACTCCAAATACCTTTTCCTTAAAAACAGATGTAACCTTAGTGAATGGCAGGCCCAACGTCTTGAAGAAATTCAGCTTAGTGGACTTAACTTGAAAACCATGAAAGCATTGATGATCAGAGAGGCCTTTCAACAAATCTACCAAGCTCCCACTGCTGAAATCTTTGATAAACTTCTCCGGAAGTGGTACTTCTGGGCGACTCATTGTCGTATCGCTCAAATAAAAGAAGCTGCATACACTATTCAAAGGCACTGGCATGGTGTTGTTAACTGGATCTTCTATAAAATCAGTAACGGAATATTGGAAGGTTTTAATTCTATTTTCCAAGCTGCTAAAGCTAAAGCAAGAGGTTATAAAAGAACTGATACAATCAAAGCAATAATTTATCTGCTTACTGGTAAACTCGACTTCAGTAAAATTAATCCCTACTATGTTACCCACTCGAAATTATAAAGAGCCAAAAAAAGAG
>CAIJOT010000197.1 GCA_903822335.1 uncultured delta proteobacterium | reverse complement strand
GAAACCGGAATGCCTGTATTTGGGTATTACCGCCTCCCCTTCCTCCGGTATCACTTCGTAGAACTCCGAATACGCGGGATCATACTGTCGGTCTATACCCAGCCGTTGATAGTGCTCAAGCCCTGCCGGTGAACTCAGAAAGGCAATTTTTGTCATCTTCAGATGGATAATGCATTTCAGAACTTTTCTTGCGTGGATCAAGAAGCCTTTCAGCCGGGAAGCAAGGGCCTTGGCAGGCTCTACATCAAAACCCATTCTATGAAAGGCGCCACCCTCGGTGCAGTAATCCTTCTGCATATCGACGATGATGAGCGAAGATTGTTCCGGTGCAACCTTGATTCTGAGATTCGCAAGATCCATCAATGCCTCCTCTTTGCACACGTCCGAGCTTGGGGAACCCTGTCAATTGAGCGAATACCCCACCGTCGCCGTTTACCCGGCCCTTGTCGGCTATCTTTCCCTCATGTGCGGTTTCAGCAACCAAACCGCACAGGCCTTAGCGAATCCCTCGTCCTGTGCCTGTTAGTGAATAGGGACGAATGCAGTTCTCTCCTGTGACGCATCCTGCCGATGGAGAACCACGTATTCCATTCACTGAAATCACGTTAATCATCTCGACTGCTTCCTCCCTTTTTGTCTTCCCATCCGGTCATAAAAATGATTCTCAAGGCTGAGGCGCTGCGGTCGGCTGCTTACCCCTGAACGGTGGGAGCAGATGATCGTCCCGTGTCGGCTTTTTCGCCATCCTTGCAACCTTCCTTGGTGCCGTTTCGACATAGGCCGTTGAGATAAACATGACCATCAACCCTGCTATTGCCGCAATCCACATGGGCGCATAGAGACTAAACCTATCGGCAAGGGCGCCTGCAATAGTCGGCATGATGGCTGCACCGATAATCTCCCCTACTGCCGTAGGAACGCCCACGGCGGTTCCGGCATACTCGGGCGGTACGCTTTCGGGAGGCAGGGTGCCCACATACAGGGGAAAGAACGCGCCACCGAACATACCCCAGAAGAAGAAGAGGATGGCGAAGGTCGAGAGTGTGCTGCCCACAGGCATGGCGATGATCGCAATCCCTGAGAGGCAGCAGAGTAGCCCGCTGATAATAATAGCGGTTTTACGCCCTATTCCGTCCGACAGCCGCCCCATCATTATCATGCCGAGGAACCCACCGATACCGGAGGCACCCATGGCAAGGCCGATGCCTTCCATGCTCATGTTGTGGACCTTGGCGAGAAACAACGCCGAGAAGCCGCTGTAAACCCACAACCATGCCATGACGGGTATACTGTTAATGGTCGAAATGATCACGTTCTTGTATTTGAGCACGTCGGTGATTTTTACCTTATGTCCGTGCTGCATAACAACCCTTTCCTGGCCCTCTTTACGCGCTTTGATTCCTGCCGCAACAGAGGCCGGCTCGTGCATAAAGAATGCAGCTATTATGGCGAGGATAGCGCCCGGTATCGATATGATATAAAACACAGGTCGCCAGGACCCAAACTTGGTAAGGAGCCAGACCGCAAGAATGGGCCCCAGAAACACACCAATAAGAAAAAAGCTGCCCGGAATAAGGCTTACCAGCAAACCCCTCTTCTCCTCTGGCGCCTCTTCCCCCACGGTGGCAACGATAGGACCCCAGGGGCCTCCCTCAAAAAATCCCAGAACACCCCGGACTGCCAGCATGCTGCCGAGTGTATGCACCATCCCGGTCATCCAGGAAAAGACGGAAGCAAGGATGGTACAGCCGACAATGACCGGGCGGCGGCCGAATTTGTCACCGATAGCCGCCCAGATGATCGTGCCGAAGGCCCAGATAAGCCCTGTGATCGATATGATCATGCCTACATCAGTATAACTGAACTTCATCTCCGCCTGAATTGCAGGCATGATGATTGCTATCACAATTCGTTGGATAGCGATAAACCCCCAGATCAAACCCCCAAGTATTGTCAGTTTCAGATAATACTTCATAATACCTCCCTTTTTAATGTAACATAAAGCTCTGCCCAAAACAGGTGCACCGCATTACATCCCTCCTCAACCTCCTTCTTAAGCCCCGCGCCCTGTCCCCTTGAGTCAAGAACGCCAAATACGGAGCCGGCCGCTATTGCCT
>CAIJOT010000196.1 GCA_903822335.1 uncultured delta proteobacterium | reverse complement strand
TTTATTGCAAAATGTTATTGTGTAGCAATATCATGAAGTTGAGTACATCAACATCTGTGCCATACGTAAAACGGTCGGAAGAACTTTTTGCGAGTCGCGACTTCGAGCATTTTTGGGTACCCACTTGGCAAAAAAGAGCGTTCCGAAGGACAACTCGCACTGTTTGAGGCCATTAGGCCGAGTTTGTGAGTTGAGCGAATTTTGAGCATGAAGTGGGTAAAAAGCGCAGGCGGAGCAGGGAGCAAAATAGTGTTCCGGCCTTATCTATAAAAAACTCAGGAAACTCCAGTAAAACAATATACTTGACACAGCGGTAATGTTAAGCATAATTATTTATATATCCGTATATGCGGTTATAGTTATATAACGAGGTGAAGACTATGGAACAGATAACCCAGACATTCAGGGCCCTTTCGGAAGAGATGAGGCTCAGGATTATGATGCTTTTAATACACGGCGAACTCTGTGTATGCGATTTAATGACTATTTTTGGAGAGCCGCAGTCCAAAGTCTCAAGACACCTGGCGTATCTGAAGCATTCCGGATTGTTAAGCAGTAAAAGAGTTGGCGTATGGATGCACTATTTTTTAAAAGAGCCCTTAGATGAAATCTCTCAGGCACAGCTCATTTTTATGAAGGAGCAATTAGCCAACCACCCGTTGTTTGAAGAAGATTTTAAAAAAATGGAAGATACAAAAAAGCAGAAGATATGTGAAAACATTAATTGATGAAAGGAGGGTGCAAAGAATGGCTGGAGAACAGATCAGTAAAAAACTTTCATTTCTGGACCGGTTTTTAACCTTATGGATTTTTCTGGCTATGTTCATAGGCGTAGGCTGGGGCTATATTTCTCCTGGCGTGGTCGACTTCTGGAATCAGTTTCAATCAGGGACAACCAATATCCCCATCGCCATCGGTCTTATTCTCATGATGTATCCTCCATTGGCAAAGGTGAAGTATGAAGAACTGGGTGAGGTATTCAAGAATTACAAGGTTCTGGGGCTTTCCCTCGTTCAGAACTGGGTCGTGGGCCCTATCCTTATGTTCATCCTCGCCATCATTTTCTTAAGGGGCTATCCGGAATACATGGTGGGTCTCATCATGATTGGCCTCGCCCGGTGCATTGCTATGGTCATCGTCTGGAACGACCTGGCAAAAGGGGATACCGAATACTGTGCTGGGCTTGTGGCCTTTAACTCCATCTTTCAGGTCCTCTTCTTCTCCGTCTATGCCTACATTTTCATCACTGTCCTTCCTCCCCTCCTTGGTCTCAAGGGGGTTGTGGTAGACATCACCATCGGCCAGATCGCAGAGAGCGTTTTTATTTATCTTGGCATTCCATTTATTGCCGGCGTTATCACCCGATTTACCCTGATTAAGATTAAAGACAAAAAATGGTATCACGAGAAGTTCATCCCGAAGATCAGCCCCATCACCCTTATTGCTTTGCTTTTCACGATTCTCGTCATGTTTTCCCTTAAGGGTGAATTCATAGTCAAGATCCCTCTCGATGTGGTGAGGATTGCCATACCGCTCTTGATCTACTTCGTGATTATGTTCCTCATCTCCTTCTACATGAGCGCAAAAGCTAAGGCACACTACGGGCAGGCTGCAACCCTTTCCTTTACCGCCGCATCGAATAATTTCGAGCTTGCCATTGCAGTAGCTGTTGCGGTCTTTGGCATAAACTCGGGACAGGCATTCGCCGCAGTGATCGGACCATTGGTAGAAGTACCGGTGCTGATTAACCTGGTGCATTTGTCGCTCTGGTTTAAGAGAAAATATTTCCCTTATGCAGTGGAGACACCGACCGGTGTCTGCTATTATAGCTGCAAGCAGTGAAACCGGCCTCAGATTTAAAGAAAAGATGAAGAGGGCGTCGTTGTCAGCAATAGGTACATTCAAAGGGGTGTTCTGGTACCTCCTCCTTGGTGCAGGGATAGGGGCTTTCATCTACGGCTTCTTTCCGCAGGACCTTGTGGTGAGAGTTGCAGGTCCGGGGAATCCGTGGTCTATTCCCATTGCTGCAGCTATCGGCGTGCCCATGTACATACGTGCTGAGACTATTATTCCAATCAGCGCCGCCCTTGTAGAAAAAAGCATGGGAGTAGGCACAGTCCTTGCTCTTATCATTGGCGGGGCCGGAGCGAGCATCCCTGAGATGATAATCCTCGGCTCCATGTTCAAAAAGAAACTCGTCCTGGCTTTTGCGGTGAACGTCTTCCTCGTCGCCATTGTAGCTGGATGTCTGGTCGAATGGTTGGTATACTAATGACAGAGCCTGTCCGGACGCGCAAAGCTTTTCTGCGCGCCGGGCCGATAAAAAACAATTAAGGAGATGGAATATGTCAATATTTCCAGTGATAGGATGAATTACATGAGGCGATCCTGAGGCACCGACAGTTAGTCGGCGCACGCTAAGGTTTATTGATGGTACACAGATCGCTGTTAATGGTTTGGACGAGATACTGGCCGAACTTTACTCTGAAGGCAGACAGGCGAATAAGGAGACCGCCGAAGAGATCATCAAAAGGTTGGAAGCTCTAAAGAACTTTATCCCCTCGTCGGACCTTACCCGGAGAGAGTACGCTTATCTCCTGCTGACGGAGTACAAAGAGTACGTTAAGGATCGAGAAAACAAAGGGTAATAAGACACCCTATGAAGTTACCCTACAAGGAGGAACTGCATCATGGCAGATAAAATCATTATTTACGGCACGGATACTTGACCCTTCTGTAGCCAGGCTCGGGCAGCCTACGGTGAGAGGGCCATCTATATCAATGTGTATGAAGACCCGGAGAAATTGAAGGAAATGCTCGCCTACTCCGGGGGAAAGATGGAGGTCCCGGTCATAGTCGACGGAGACAAAGCAACGGTCGGCTTCGCGGGTGATGCTTCCCTGCGAGGCGGCATGCCTCTTTTCGGGGGGACCTGACCGGTGAAAAATGTCTCTCGGTGAGAGACCACAAACAAAAAAGATATTATTTGGGAAAAAGAGTATATGAAGCCAAAAAAATGAAGGCAATTTCTGTGGCTGAACTTATTAATATTTCGCATGGAACATAAACAGCTTACCAGAGAAAAAATTTTTGAGCTCACCCGATTCCTTGGACGAACCGTAGGGTCAACATTTGGTCCTGCATACTCAGAAGAGCAAATCGTATTCGGTGCCCAGATGCCAGGGTATGGCGCAAGATCAATACCTGAAAGTGTTGTAAAAAGATGGATTTCTTTCATGAAAAATGGGGGTATGAAACGGGTGTGCTGTCTTCTACCTCCAAGTCAACTTGGGTACTATATGGTAGATTTGTTAGGGATATACCAGAGGGAATTTGGAGACACTTGTGTTTTGGGAGCACCTATAGAAGATTACCATCTTTGCAGCGCAACAATGCTGAGGCAGATCCTTCTTTTTTTAACAGAATCAGATTTAGAGGATGAACCCGTCGTTGTTCACTGTGCAGGTGGAAGGGGAAGAACTGGTTTTGTTCATACCGCTTGGCTCGTCCATTGGCGGGGGTTCTCCGTTGAGCAAGCCCTGGAAGCGGTGAAGAAAATGGGGAGAAACTCTTTTGAAGCAGTTGAACACGGAAATGCGTCAACAGACGAACTTTATGCGCTACTACAGTCATGCGAAAGAAAAGGAAGTTAATCATGTCGGCACAAATAAAACAAGGAATGGGTCCATGCTGCACACCGTTAATCAAGGGATACCGATTGCTCACCTTCCCTGATGGTTCTCAGGCGGGGATCATGGGCCTGGATAAGATTTTTGATGATTTGCACAAGGAAGGGAAAAAGCCCGGCGAGGAAACTACCGCTGAGATTATCAGAAGGCTCGAGGGAAATAATTACATCGCCCCGTTTGCAAGAAAAAAATACGAGGAAGCAATATTTAAAGAGTATGTGAAGTTTTGCGTGGGCATAAAGCGGTTATAGTACCCTTGCAGTATATGTAAATCTTATAATCTTAGGGCGTCCCTCTCTGCACAAACTGGTATTTTTCCAAAAAAACATGGAACATGAGAAAATGTTTGTATTTTTTATGTTGAAGGGGTAGAATTTTTACATTTGTAAAATATTGTAGACTTACTGAAGGAGGTAATCGGCAATGTCTGTAAGGGAACTGATAAAAAATGAAGTTGACAGACTTCCGGAAAATCTTCTCATTGAGGTGTATGACTTTATGCAGTTTTTAGAGGTTAAGAAAGAAAGAAATCTTCTCGCAAAGGCATCTCAAGAACTGTCTGCCCCATCTTTTCAGAAAATTTGGGATAACGAAGAGGATGCCGTATATGACAATCTATAAAAGGGGCGATATAGTCCTTGTACCCTTCCCCTTCAGTGACCAAAGCACATCAAAAAAGCGTCCGGCAGTGATTATAAGCTCAGATAGATACAATAAGCTTTCATCAGATGTAATCATCATGGCAATTACAAGTAAAACACATAAAGCAGGCGGCCCGGCTGAGTATGTTATAGAGGACTGGAAAAAAACCGGCCTCTTAAAACCATCATTGATCAAGCCCGCCGTATCTACAATTGAACTGAAGCTGATAATCAAAAAGCTTGGCAGCTTTTCATCAAAAGACATAAATTTATTGGAGAAAGCATTAAAAGAATTGTTCGGATTGAAACCATAATAGAGCAAAAGCACCTGAATATTTTGCTCAAAAATGGTTTACATTGTCAGAGCATGCAAAAAAGATGACGGGGAGAACAGCGTAGAACCTTTACCAACAGTAAAATGATTGCATTTTTATGAAGGTTGGAAGAAAATGGAAAGAAAAAGGGGTGGGAACGACTGTTATCAACCGGAAAAATGGGCTTTTTAGCGGAGGAGACAGTGAATAACGCAATGTTTGCAACAACGTCCCCACCGTCCTTTCGTTGCTCTGTGCCTTTTGCTCATTGCTAAAGTTGGGGATAAAGATGGAGAGGGAAATGTGATAAATAAAATTCGGTACCAGTGATTTTTTATTCATATTTATTAGAGAGGTTTTGAATGAAATTTAAGCCACGAAAATGGTTAGAAAAAATTGAAAATGAAAAATTAGAACATTTTGATAGTAAGAGTTCTTTAAGCATTGGAAGAACTCTTCATGGCCCAGAAAATGATGATTATCGCACATACTTTCAGAGAGATCGAGATCGAATCCTATATAGCAAATATTTTAAAGACCTTCAGTATAAGACACAGGTTTTTCTCATCAGCGAGGGTGATTTTTATCGGACACGCCTTACCCACACACTTGAGGTTTCTCAACACGCCAGAACGTTAGCCAGAGCTATTAAATTGAATGAAGACCTCTGTGAGGCAATTTCTTACGCCCATGTTCTAGTGCTTACTTGCATTATTAGTAGATATATGGTAATGTTTGAACAGGGAGGCAATTACTATGGCCAGAAAACCACCTGTTCCAGTATGTTCTGAGGAAGACAAAAAGACTTTGGAGGTATGGGCTCGCAGTAGAACG
>CAIJOT010000195.1 GCA_903822335.1 uncultured delta proteobacterium | reverse complement strand
GTAAAAGTTCTTTCAACCTTACAGGCAGACAGCACCTAAAATTGTACAACCCTTTTTATAGGTCATGATCTTAATATTTCATGAAATGCGCATATTGTGGTTTGAAAGAGGAAGCACGAATGGCGATGAGGACAAGCTCAATTGACGGTTATATCAAAACCGTTGATATATGCTTGGATTGCCTAGGAGAGAGGTTGTTTGATTTCAAAATAAAACCTGATACATTTGAGTCTGCCTAAATCGGTACTTGCGACTATAACAGCATTATCATTTCTTGCCATATTAGCATTGCTTTGGGTCCCTTTAGTAACCTTGGCTGTCTTAGGTGGATATCTTTACTGGAGAATTTAACGACGAGGGATATGTTTATTATTTCTTGAGATCCCCCATAACAGTAGATTTAGCCCCCCTTGATTTAATATATCAGACCATAACCTATTCCCATGAGGTTTATGCTTAAAAGAAAAGTTTATAAACTTGCGAATCCTCTATTACCCTATAAGACCAATAAGGATATCCTAAAAATCCAATTAGTTAATATACTTTATGCTCAATTAAATGAAAAAGTTAGAACAGGAGGTACTGACAATGGCAAAACCGGTAAAAAATTTAAATCTGGTGCTATTGATGCATCAATATGGAAAAACCAGCTTGAAAGAGACGGCAAGGAGTTCGAAGTCTACAGCGTGTCAATTGAACGACGTTTTAAAGACAAAGATGACATTTAGAAATCCACAAGTTCTTTTAAGGCAAACGACCTTCCAAAGGTTGCACTGGTTGTGAATAAAGCCTTTGAGTTTTTATCCATGAAAGAAGACAGTGACGGCAGTTTTGAAAATTGATGGAAAAAGGCTTTATCTTTTGTGTGATCGCGCCAAGATACTTGTAAGGTGGGAAGAGCATAGGAAGTGATGATTATCTGTTATGTTGAAACTGACAGGAGTTAAAGATCATAATAGTGGACTGTGCAAAACACTATGCCATGGATAATAATGGGACATATCATGATTAGCATATATATCTTACCACCATTTCCACCTAAAAAGGACTATAAATAGAACCGGTTCATGAGAAAAAAGCCCGCTCCTTTTTTAAGAGAGTGGTCTGGTTTGTGAACCGCTTACAAAAATATCGGTGGACTTTTTCTGGGTTTTTAACGATAATAGTTTGAAAGGTGCAGTTTTGGGGGGATGGTTTTTCTGGTGATTGGGGGTGAGGACTGCTTCCTTGTAATGCAGCATTTGGCGTTTTTGTGGGCATCCAACCTTTCGATCCGAAATGAATGACCATTACCTCTATCGATACCCTGTATATTTCTGAGATGCTAACATCCAAGCATAACGAATCGTAAACAACAGGCGTATGAGATGGGTTTGTCCGAAAAAGGCTCAAATATGCCTTTTGAGTCCCGGCAAATCACAAATATCTGTGCCGTATACGACAATCAATAACTGCTGTTTAGATACAACTTCGTCAGTTTACGGTTTTAACGCTTCCACAAGGGCATCCATATGGTCTCCCTTCCGGATGAGGCGCATGCCGGCAAACCCCGCCTGCGAAAGACCTGTTTTGATTTCCTCATACGTATAGGTGCCGCCGCCTGAGGTACCCAGAAGCATATTGACAGCGAAAATTGCGCCATCTCTGGGATAGATCCGATTGGGATCCATGACATGGTCACGGATAATAATCCGTCCCCCCCGGTTAAGAGAACGGAAAATCTTACGGTAGAGGCTAACATTCTGGTCAAGGCTGTTCTGGTGGATAATCGCAGAAACAAAAGCCAGGTCATGTCCACGGGGAAATTCATCCCGATAGAAATCTCCGGGAACCAGGGTTACACGGTCAAGCATTCCTGCCCTGCCGAGGCGCTCGCGGGCCATCTCCACAACTTCGGGCATATCAAACAGAGTGGCTCTCATTTCGGGAACAGCGTGAAGAAAGGCGATTGTGTATGTTCCGGAGGCCCCGCCTACGTCCAGCAAGGCCTTTGCCGAGCCCGGATTGACCGCAGCGATAATTTCCCGCGCCTGCGGCTCCGCAACTACGTGCATGGCTCCGATGAAGGCGTGCATTTCTTCAGCACTCCGAGAGGGCCTGGATGTGCCCTCCGACTCCTTTGTTCCTGCCACAACGTTCGTCAAACTCGACCATCTCCGCCACAGATGTGCCGCATGGAGAATCATGTGGAGAACTGAACCGGGCTGATTCTCTGCAAGCAAAGGAGTGAGTGAGGGTGTGCAGCGATAGGCATCATTATGTTTGATGAGAAGACCCATGGCTGCAAGGGCATCCAAGAGAATTGTCAAGGCTTGCATATCAGTCCCGGTTCTGCCTGAAACCTCTTTTGCGGTCAACGGGGCATGACTGAGAATGGTAAAAACATTCAACTCGGCACCGGAAAGCAGGATGCGGCTCTCCATAAAATTCCGGGCCAAT
>CAIJOT010000194.1 GCA_903822335.1 uncultured delta proteobacterium | reverse complement strand
GTTGACTGATATAACCCGTCTGATAAGCTCCTCTGTCCCGAATGTGCCTTTTCCTGCTGCACACCAGACATTCACTCCCTTGGTATCCAGGACTAAAACCCATGCGTTTATGCCTTCGAGGTGTTTTCTCAGACTGTCAAAAGACAGCTTGTAGTTGGCCGTGACCAGCACCGGTGAATCGTCATCTGGTATCCCCATGGCATAAAGACCCGGGTAAATTCTATATTTCATCCTGCCGATTCCCCAGCGAACACGAAAACCACCGAGCTTATCCTTGAAGGAAAGTCTGGTACTGACTACCGGAAAGGTTCCTGCAAGGTTAGCATGCCATCCTGTGATCCATTCTGGCCTTTTCTCTTTGTCATTCATGATCCTTCGCCTTTCTTCACTGTTATCTTCTCCGAATTCTCCTCTATTTCCCCATCATGGTATTCGTTCGCCCCATAGCAGCATTCAAGGGGAGCAATGGTGCCGGATAATATCGCTATACCCTCCAAAACAGCTTGATGTTTCGGCTCCGGGATACGGGCGAAAAGGGATTCAAAATAACGGTTCCACTGTTCGTTGATGCCTGCCGTCACTGTTTCTCCCTGGGAAGTGAGAGAAATGTGCTGGCTTCTCCGGTTGCAAGAGTTGGTCTCCCGGTTTACAAGACCGACTGCGACAAGGCCATCTAATGTCCTGCTTAAAGTGCTTTTGTCGAGTTCCAGTTCGGTCGCAAGCTCCGTAACCGTTGTCAGCCTCTTTTCTGCAATGGCTAACAGGGTATGGTATTGGGCCATGGTAACACTACAACATAGTGAGTTTCCTTCAAGCTGTACGGCAAGTTTTCGTTCCAACTTTCGTAAATTTTTTCTAAATTGTTGTACGGCCAATGTATCCATTTCTCTTTCCAATTAGTTGTAGTTAACAACTATTGTAATACACAACTCATAGCATGTCAAGTCTTTGCGTTCATTTTTCAGGTATTGTCATGGCCGGAGATAATACGGTATATACACTACACGTATATAAACAGGAGGTTTTCAATGCAAAAAAGGTTAGCCATTGTGACTAACCCTTGTTTATCCTTTTATCATTTGGCTGGGAGACGAGGATTTGAACCTCGATTCACGGAGTCAGAGTCCGTTGTCCTGCCGTTGAACGATCTCCCAGTAGATGTTACGCCAGGTCTTCTTCTTTCTTTTCCTTCTTTACTTGTTTCTTTTCCTTTTTCTCTTTTCTCTCTTTCTTTTCTTTAGGCTCTTGTGGCGCCTTCGTTTCTTTTGGTGCTTTTGGCGCTTTCACTTCTTTCTTCTCTTTACTTACTTTCTTCTCTTTTTTTGTCTCTTTCGCAGGTTTTACTTCCTTGGCTTTTTCCTTTTCCTCTCTCTTCTGGGTAAGCTCGATGATTGCCATAGGCGCATTGTCACCTTTTCTCCTGCCAATTTTAAGAACCCTCGTATAGCCACCGTTGATTGCTGCATACCTATCTCCAATATCACTGAAAAGCTTCTTTACTATTTCCTTATCCCGTAAAAATGCAAAGGCAAGTCTCATGGCGTGCATATCTTTTCTCTTTGCCAGTGTAATGAGCCTGTCTGCAACCTTCTTCAACTCCATGGCCTTAGGGTTAGTAGTTTGAATGCTTTCATGATCAAAAAGGGCGTTAGCTAAGTTCTGTAAAAGCGCTTTCCTGTGACTTTTCGTTCTATTCATTTTTTTTACTGTTTTCAGATGCCTCATGATAACCCTCTATATGTGATCTTTTCTTTTCAGTGTCATTTTGTCCAAATCATCCCTCGATGGAAAATTCTCAAGTTTGATTCCAAGTCTCAATCCCATGCATGAAAGGATCTCCTTTATCTCGTTCAGAGACTTCCTGCCAAAATTCTTGGTCATGAGGATCTCCTGTTCTGTTTTTTGAACAAGTTCTCCAATATATTTTATATCTGCATTCTTCAAACAGTTGGCACTTCTTACTGAAAGTTCCAACTCATCCACGCTTCTGTAAAGGTTCTCGTTAAAATCCTGTTTATCAATGACCTTTTCGTCTGCAATACCGATCTCTTCCAGTTCTTCAAAGTTTATAAAAATGCGCATCTGTTCTTTTATAATCTTTGCAGCAAAGGAAAGGGCATCTAAGGGATTGACGCTACCGTTTGTCCAGATTTCCATAGTAAGTTTGTCGTAATCAGTTCTGGATTCAACCCGTGCAGGTGTCACATTGTAACTCACCTTTCTAATAGGAGAAAAGATTGCATCAATCGGTATGGTTCCTATAGGTTCATTTTCATCATAATTCGCCTCTGCCGGCACATAGCCCCTGCCAACTTTCGCCTTCATCTCCATATACACCTTCGCCTCATCACTCAGATCAGCAATGTGGTGTTCAGGGTTGATGATGTCAACCCCGCTATCGTGTAGAATATCTCCTGCTTTTACTTCCTTTTTACCCTTCACGTCTATCTTCAAATCCTTTGGTTTATCATCACTTATCTTCAATATAACCTTCTTCAGGTTCAGGATTATCTCAGTAACGTCCTCTCTCACGCCTCTGATAGTGGAAAACTCATGGTCTACGCCGTCTATCCATATCGAAGTAATGGCGCCTCCCATAATAGAAGAAAGGAGTACTCTTCGTAAAGAATTTCCTATAGTTATTCCATACCCTCTCACAAAAGGCTCCGTGGAGAATTTTATATAGTTACTTTCCTTCTTTTCTATTTCAATCTTTGCTGGTCTAATAAGTTCCTGCCAATTTTTTTCAAACATATGCATATACCCTCCTTTGGGGGCAAGAAACTATCTTGAATAATACTCTACTATGAGTTGTTCTTTTATAGGCATTGTTATGTCTTCTCTCGCCGGGAGAAGCTTCACCACGCCTTTCATATTATCTTTGTCAAGCTCTATCCAGGAAGGCACCCCTCTTCTTACAACAGATTCAAGAGCATTTTTCACGCTGAGAAGTTCCTTGTCTTTTGCAGCTATTGCGTCCCCTTCCTTCACGAGATATGAAGGTATGTTGACTTTTTTATTATTCACCATTATATGGTTATGTGATACAAGCTGCCTTGCTTCTTTCCTTGATGTAGCAAAACCCAATCTAAATACCATATTATCCAGTCTTCTCTCTAACAGTACAAGAAAGTTTGTGCCTGTTATGCCTTTCTTTCTCTCTGCCATGAAGAAGAATCTCTTAAACTGTTTTTCACTCAAACCATATATCTTTCTTAGCTTTTGTTTTTCTCGGAGCCTTAAAGCATATTCAAGGATTTTTCCCCTTGTGTCAACATGTACACCAGGTGGATAGTTTCTCTTTTCTATTGCACACTTCTCCGTATAACATCTTTCCCCTTTAAGATAGAGTTTTATGGCTTCTCTTCTACACAATCTACATGACGCTCCTACATATCTTGACAATGCTTTCCTCCTTAAACTCTTCTTCTTTTTGGTGGTCTACACCCATTGTGGGGTATTGGCGTGATGTCCCGTATAAGATGAATCTTTAGACCAGCACTCTGAAGGGCTCTCAGTGCCGCTTCTCGTCCTGCTCCTGGCCCTTTGATAAAAACATCTACAGTTTTCATCCCGTTTTCCATTGCCTTTTTTGCTGCATTTTCTGCAGCTAACTGTGCTGCAAAAGGTGTACTCTTTCTGGAACCTTTAAAACCTACGACCCCTCCACTTGACCAGGCAACAACATTTCCCTGTGGGTCAGTAATCGTAATAATGGTATTGTTAAAACTTGATTGTATATACGCTTCTCCAATGGGTATGCTCTTTTTTAACTTCTTCTTGCCGCTCTTTTTGGTTTTCGCCATCTATCCACCTCACTTCTTCTTTTTCATCGATGTTTTTCTCGGACCTTTTCTTGTCCTCGAGTTTGTTCTCGTCCTCTGACCCCTCACAGGTAATCCTCTCCTGTGTCTGAGTCCTCTATAGCAACCCACATCCATAAGTCTCTTTATATTAATCCCAACGTCTTTTCTTAAATCGCCTTCGACTTTATAGTTTCTCTCAATAATATCCCTGATTTTCGCTATTTCTTCATCGGTAAGTACGTTCGTCCTCTTATTAGGGTCAATACCTGCCTCTGTAATTATCCTGCTCGAAATATTCCTGCCTATCCCATATATATACGTCAACGCTATCTCTATTCTCTTATCCCTCGGTATATCAACACCAGCGATTCTCGCCACGTCAAGCCTCCTTAACCTTGTTTCTGTTTATGCTTTGGGTTCTCACATATCACCCTTACGATACCCTTTCTCTTAATAATCTTGCATTTGTCACATCTCTTTTTCACTGAAGGTTTGACCTTCATTTTATCCTCCTATTTCACTCTATATATAATCCTGCCCCGGGTTAAATCATAAGGTGAAAGTTCTACCACAACCTTATCCCCCCGGAGTATCTTGATATAATGCATCCGCATTTTTCCAGATACATGGGCAAGAACCTTGTGCCCATTCGGGAGTTCCACCCTGAACATAGCATTAGGTAATGGCTCAATTACGGTTCCTTCTATCTCTATTCCTTCACCTTTAGGCATATCTATTTATATTCTACTCAATATTGCTAAACCATTGTCTGTAATTGCAACGGTATGTTCAAAATGAGCTGATAAACTGCCGTCCTTTGTTGCTGCGGTCCATCCATTTTCCTTAATCATAACATCGCTTTTCCCCATATTGACCATTGGTTCTATCGCTAATACCATTCCTTTTTTTAACCTTACACCTGTCCCTTTCTCACCAAAGTTAGGAATCTGCGGGTCTTCATGCAGATTACTCCCAATACCATGTCCTACAAAATCTCTTACCACTGAAAAACCTGCTTCCTCCACATGGGATTGAATTGCATGGGAAATATCATGTAACCTGTTTCCTTCTTTTACCTCGCCAATACCTTTATATAAGGCACTTTCGGTGACAGAGAGGAGTTTTTCTGTTTCTTTTGAAACTTTACCTACGCCGTATGTGAATGCCGCATCCCCATAAAAACCATCGTATAGTATGCCAAAATCCAAGCTCACAATGTCATTTCCCTTTAATACACGCTCTCCTGGCATCCCATGTACCACCTCATCATT
The DNA here is from genome assembly GCA_903822335.1 of uncultured delta proteobacterium. Taxonomy (GTDB): domain Bacteria; phylum Desulfobacterota; class Syntrophorhabdia; order Syntrophorhabdales; family Syntrophorhabdaceae; genus CAIJOT01. Next base: position 9,861 of record CAIJOT010000194.1, on the reverse strand, counting down.
CACAGAAACACAGAGGCAGAAAGGAAACCCATTATAACCCTTAAAGGCTGGCCTTATATTCCCTATCTTATTTATCCTGTTTTCACACAATGCTTCCAACTCTATTGTCTCTATACCTTCCTTTATAAATCCTCCTAAATAGAGTAATATTTCCATTGCGTATCTGCTCGCAACCCTTATTTTTTCTATTTCTTCTGCACTCTTCAGAATAATCATTATGCAATGCTATGACCTCACCGCCTCCCTTTCATCCGCGCTGACTTTTTCACAAGTCCATCATAATGTCTGAGAATGAGGTGTGACTCTATCTGCTGTATAGTGTCAAGGGCAACCCCTACAACTATAAGGAGCGCAGTACCCCCAAAATAGAATGGAACATTGAATTTTTTCACCAACATGGTTGGGAGCACACATACAAAAGATATATAGATGGCGCCGACAAATGTTATCCTTGAAAGTACCTTCTCGATGTATTCTGATGTTTTCTTGCCTGGTCTTATGCCTGGTATATAACCTCCATATTTCTTCATATTGTCTGCCACATTGTCAGGATTAAAGACTATTGCTGTATAAAAGAAACAAAAGAATACGATAAAACCGATATAAAGAAGCTCGTGGAGGAACCCCCCCGGAGTGAGAAGCTCAGAGAATTTTTTCATATAGGGGTGGTTGATGAAACTGGCTATCGTGGCAGGGAACATAAGGATAGAGGAAGCAAATATAGGAGGAATGACACCTGCAGTGTTTATCTTGAGTGGCAAATGGGTAGCCTGCCCACCGTATATTCTCCTCCCAACTACCCGTTTCGCATACTGGACCGGTATCCTCCTTTGAGACGTCTCCATAAAGATAATGAACGCAATCACAACAAACATCATTAAAGTAAGCAAAATTACTACAAACCAGTTCATCTCGCCGGAATTCACAAGGCCCATTGTACCCGCTATCGCATTGGGCATTCTCGCCACAATACCTGCAAATATGATGAGAGATATACCATTCCCTATACCTTTTTCTGTAATTTGTTCCCCAAGCCACATGATAAAAGATGTTCCTCCGGTCAGGGTAATCATCGTCATTAACCGAAAAGCCCATCCAGGATTATATACAACAAGCTCTCCACCGGCGCCTTTCATCTGTTCCAAACCAATACTTATACCAAAACCTTGAATGAGGCTTATAATTACTGTCCCATACCTTGTGTACTGGGTGATCTTTCTCCTACCGGCTTCACCCTCCTTTGAGAGTCTTTCAAGGGTTGGTACTACCACCGTCAAAAGTTGCAAAATAATCGAAGCACTTATATAAGGCATTATCCCGAGGGCAAAGACCGAAAGTCTCTCCAGCCCTCCACCGGCAAACATATCAAAAAAACCGAGCAGCGTTCCCTTTGCTCTCTCAAAAATACTTGCTAATACATTCCCGTCTATGCCAGGTGTAGGTATATGAACACCTATTCTATATACAGCAAGTAAAACGAGCGTTGCAATTATTCTACGTTTAAGCTCAGGGATTTTTCCAATATTCTGGAAACCTCCCATTAAATCAGTACCTCCACGTCTCCACCCTTTGCTTTAATCTTCTCAATAGCCTTTGCTGATGCTTTATGTACTGTCACTTTTATAGGAAAATTTATATCACCATCGGATAAGAGTTTCACCCCATCCTTTATGTTGCTTACAAATCCGGCTTCCAAAAAATCCTGAATACTTACCGTTTCCTTACCCTTAAATGCCTCAAGGTCTCCAATCTTGATAAGGGCATACTCACGCCTAAAGGGATTTCTAAATCCCCTCTTGGGGATCCTTCTCGTGAGAGGCATCTGGCCACCTTCAAAACCTTTTCCTTTCGTGCCTCCACTCGTTGATCTTTGCCCTTTATTTCCGTATGTTGCTGTTGTTCCGTGGCCGGAACCAGTTCCTCTTCCTACCCGTTTCCTCTTCTTCTTTGACCCTTCACAGGGTTTTAAATCAGAAAGTTTCATTTATCGAACATCCTCCACAATTTTTAACAGGTGTATCACCTTCTTTACCATGCCTCTAATCTCAGGGGTATTCTTCACAACCCTTTCCTCATAAAGCCTCTTAAATCCAAGGCTTTTAATAGTATCCCTCTGGTCTTGAGTACGTCCTATCGCACTTCTTGCCCACTTTATCTTGAGATAATCCACGTTTTACCCCTCCTCGCCCTTTATCTTTCCCCTTTGTTTTAATGATGTCTCGGGCGATTTCAGCAATGAAAGTCCTTTTATAGTAGCTTTTACAACATTATGAAAGTTTCTCGAACCATAACATTTAGTTAAAATATTTGTTATACCAGCAACCTCAACAACAGCTCTCACCGCCCTGCCTGCTATAACACCGGTACCTTCGCTTGCCGGTTTCATAAATACCTGACTTGCTCCATACTTAGCCATGATCTCATGAGGGATTGTACCTTTCAATACAGGAAACTCGATAATATCCTTCTTTGCCCGTTCTATTGCCTTTCTGATCGCGTCAGGCACTTCCTTCGCCTTTCCCAAACCATAACCAACACGCCCGCTGCCATCACCAACCACAACGATTGCACTGAAACTAAATCTCCTTCCACCTTTTACTACCTTTGCAACCCGATTTATATAAACCAACCTGTCTTGTAACTCAAGTTCACCTGGTTCTACGCGCTTTTTCTCAGCCAAATATAACCTCCTCTAAAAGATTAGCCCGGCTTCTCTCGCGCTTTCCGCAAGAGCTTTGACCCTGCCATGATACTTAAATCCATTCCTGTCGAACACAACCTCCTTGATACCCATATCTATTGCCTTTTTACCTATATACCCGCCAACCTTTTTCGCCGCTTCAATATTACCACCATATTTGATGCCTGCTTTTACCTCGTTGCTTAACGTTGATGCGCCTGTGATGACCTTACCCTTCGTATCATCAATGAGTTGCACGTACATCTGGCTTAAACTTTTATATACACACATCCTTGGTTTTTCAATGGTACCAACAATCTTCTTTCTGATCCTTCTTTTTCTCCTTGATCTTGCTTCTACCTTTGCCTTCCTGTCCATTTCTCTACCCCTTACTTCCGCTTTTCCCTGCTTTCTTCTTTAAGACTTCACCCGCATACTTTACACCCTTATTTTTGTATACATCGGGTTTTCTTAAGGCCCTTATCTTCGCCGCTATTTCACCCACGAGTTCCTTATCTATCCCTTTAATGGTCAATAAAGTCTGTTTTTCAACTTGAGCTGTTATCCCCTGAGGTAAGGGAAACGTTATGGGATGGGAATACCCGAGGAAGAACATCAAACTACTTCCATGGAGTTCTGCCCTATATCCAATACCTACTATCTCAAGCCTCTTCTCAAAACCTTTATCAACACCCTCCACCATGTTTGAAATTAAAGTCCTCATTAGTCCATGGTATCCCCTTAATTTCTTATCATCACTTACCCTCTTCACCGTTACCACATCCCCGGCAATATTGAGTTCCAGCCCTTCCAACAACCCTCTGCTCAGGGTTCCTTTCGGTCCGGAGACAACAATTTCATTGTCTTTCAGTTCCAATTTTGTGCCTTTCGGCATTATAACAGGTTTTTTGCCTATCCTTGACATGTGGTACCTCACCAAACTATAAGGAGGGGTTCCCCTCCTGTCTTATTCTTTTTCGCATTCCTGTCTGTCATAAGCCCCTTTGAAGTGGAAAGTACTACCACGCTGAGGCGATGTTTTAACTTTGCTATATCATCTACCTTCACATACATTCTTCTTCCCGGTTTACTCAATCTCTTGAGGCCAGTTATTACACTCTCGTTGTTCTCATCATAACTTACATACACCTTTATAAACTTCTTCCTTGCTTCATCCACAAATATCTTATAATTCCTTATATAACCTTCTTCTTTGAGTATCTTTGATATGGCGAACTTCATATGGGAATAAGGTACGTCTAAAGACTCATGACGTGCCATTATCGCATTTCTTATTCTCGTGAGCATATCAGCAATAGGATCTACCATACCCATAGGTGCCCCCTTACCAGCTTGATTTTATTACTCCAGGCACCGCTCCTTTTAGAGCATGTAACCTGAAACATATTCTGCACATTTGAAATTTTCTCAAAAAACCCCTTGGTCGGCCGCAGATGAGACATCTATTCCTTACCCTTACTCCATATTTAGGGGCTTTCTTCATCTTTTCCATCATAGATTTTCTTGCCATCGAATCCTCCGTCAGCTCCTAAAGGGCATACCCATGAGTTTGAGCAGTTCGTGGCCCTCTTCATCCGTTTTTGCCGTTGTCCCAATTGTTATATTCATCCCTCTCGCCTTATCAACTTTATCATAATCTATTTCAGGAAAAATAATCTGTTCTCTTAGACCAAGCGTATAATTCCCCCTCCCGTCAAAAGACTTTGGAGATACACCTTTGAAATCTCGAACCCTTGGAAGGGCAATATACACAAGTTTATGAAAAAATTCATACATTCTTTCCCTTCTCAGTGTAACCATGCAACCTATTGACATCCCTGTTCGTAATTTAAAAGAAGCTATCGATTTTTTTGCTTTTGTAATGACCGGCTTCTGGCCTGTTATTGTCATGATGTCATTGGATGCGCTATCAAGGGTTTTTATATTCTGTATCGCTTCACCGAGTCCCACATTGACAACTATCTTTTCGATCTTCGGCACCTGCATAACATTATTATATTTAAATTTCCTCATTAAGGCTGATCTTACTTCTTTTTCATAGAATTCCATAAAAGCTGTTTTCAACGGTTGCCTCCTACTTATCTATAACCTCTTCGCATCTCTTACAAAATCTTACCTTTTCCCCATCTTCAAGAATCTTTTTTCCCACCCTCACAGGTTTTGAACATTTTTCACAGTAAATCATCACATTCGAGACATGGATTGGGCTTTCCCGCTCCATTATGCCACCTTTTGTTTTCTGGCTTGCCTTTACATGCTTTTTTATTATATTTATCTTTTCTACCACCAGGCGGTCTTTCTTTTTAATGATCCTTAAAATCTTCCCTGTTTTACCTTTGTCCTTACCGGTTGTCACCATTACAAGGTCATTTTTCTTTACATGATAATGTTTCTCCATGGCTACCTCACACCACCTCAGGTGCTAACGATACAATCTTCATAAACTTCTTTGCCCGTAATTCCCTGGCTACTGGCCCAAATATCCTTGTTCCTATCGGCTCATTGTACTGATTTATAATGACAGCAGAGTTGTCGTCAAACTTCACATAAGAACCATCAACCCTTCTTATCTCCTTTTTTGTCCTTACTATTACTGCCTTCACCACATCCCCTTTTTTCACCTTGGCATTCGGAATCGTTTCTTTCACAGAAGCTACGATGATATCTCCCACCGTACCATATCTCTTTTTCGAACCACCAAGAACCCTTATGCATCCGAGCTTTTTCGCACCAGAATTATCTGCTACTTCAAGTTTAGTACTCACCTGTATCATTTTCTTCCACCTTTTCCTGGACTAACATGGGTTCTTCTTTTTTTATAATTTCCTTAACCAGCCACCTTTTCTCCTTACTCAGGGGTCTTGTTTCCACAATTAAAACCCTGTCACCCACTTTACACACGTTTTCTTCATCATGCGCTTTATAGCTCTTTTTAGTCTTAAGGTACTTATTGTATTTAGGGTGTTTTAAGAACTTCTCTACCTCTATAACCACAGTTTTTTTCATTTTGTCCTTCACAACAACGCCTACTATTTTCTTTTTGTTGACATTACCTTTTAATTCCATGCCTACCTCTATTTATTTAATTCCCTTTCTCTTAAAATCGTCTCTATTCTTGCCATATCCCTTTTTATAAGTTTTATTCTCGCTGTATTTTCCAGTTGTCCTGTTGAATGTTGAAACCTCAAATTAAATGCTTCTTCCTTCAAATCCTTTTTTTTCTTTAAAAGCTCCTCGTTTGTCAACTCTTTCAATTCTTTCGCTTTCATTATTCCTCACTTCTTGCGATGAATCTTGTTCCAATGGGAAGTTTAAAAGATGCGATTCTCAATGCTTCTCGTGCTTCATTTTCCGGGACACCTTTAATCTCATAAAGTATCTTCCCGGGATTTACAACTGCGACCCAGCCTTCTAATGCACCTTTTCCTTTGCCCATCCTTGTCTCGGCAGGTTTTTTCGTTATCGGTTTATCGGGAAAAATTCTTATCCATACCTTCCCCGTTCTTTTCACATACCTTGTAAGGGCAATCCTTGCTGCTTCTATCTGTCTTGCAGTAAGCCACCCGCATTCAAGCGCCTGTAATCCATAATCTCCAAAGCTCACCACATTACCCCTGCTTGTAACCCCTTTCATTCTACCCTTCATTTGTTTTCTGTACTTCACCCTTTTTGGTGCGAGCATTATTTTGCCTCCTGATATATCTCACCCTTAAAAATCCACACCTTAATACCTATCACACCGTATTTAGTCGTGGCCGTAGTAAAGCCGTAATCTATATCTGCTCTTATGGTCTGGAGAGGAACCCTGCCCTCCCGATACCATTCCGTTCTTGCCATTTCAGCTCCTGCCAACCTTCCTGAGCACATAGCCTTTATGCCTTTCGCCCCAAATTTTAAAGCCTGCGAAACGTTTCTTTTCATCGCCCTCCTGAAAGAAACCCTCCTTTCAAGCTGTAAGGCTATATTTTCTGCTACAAGCTGTGCATCAATCTCAGGCCTTTTCACCTCAGTAATATTTAAAATTACTTCCTTATCGGTAATCCTCTGAAGCTCCTTTTTTAAATTTTCTACTTCAGCCCCTTTCCGGCCAATTACAAGTCCCGGTCTTGAAGTATAGATATTAATCTTTGCCTTTTTATCCTTATTTGCCGCCCTCTCTATCTCGATCCTTGATATGCCTGCCTGGCGGAGCCTTTCCTTTAAAAACTTCTTTATCGTGATATCTTCATGTAAAAACTTGGCATAATTATTTGATGCAAACCATTTTGAATCCCACGTTTTTATTGTCCCAAGCCTAAAACCAATAGGATGTGTCTTTTGACCCATTTAACCTCCAAGATTATGATTCATCTAATACCAAGGTAATGTGACTTGTTCTTTTACGAACCTTTGTTGCTCTCCCCATAGCCCTCGGGAGAAATCTCTTCATTGTTGGTCCCCCGTCAACTACCACATTCTTTATGTAGAGATTGTCTATATCAACGTATTTCTTCTGCTTTGCATTTGCAATGGCACTGTCAAGGAGTTTTTTCAGGATACCCGACGCCTTTTGAGGCATATAGAGAAGCATACCCATTGCATCGTTAATGTTCTTCTTTTTTATCAAATCCCCCACAATGCGAACCTTCCTCGGGGATATCCTTATCATCCTCGTCCTTGCCAATATTTCCATAGTATTATTCCTTCCTTTTTACCACTTTTGCCTTTCTATCTCCTGAATGGCCGTGAAATGTCCTCGTCGGAGAGAACTCACCAAGCTTATGGCCCACCATTTCTTCTGTTACAAATACAGGTATAAACTTTTTTCCATTATGAACTGCAAATGTCAACCCTATAAACTCAGGGATGATTGTGGAGTTTCTTGACCAAGTCTTGATAAACTTTGAGCTTTTTGACTCTTTTGATCCTTCCACTTTTTTTAACAATTTTTCCTCTACAAATGGCCCCTTTTTTAAAGACCTTGCCACGAAAACCTCCTAATCTTTATGTTTTATAATAAATTTATCAGTCCTTTTATTTCCCCTTGTTTTTAATCCCTTTGACAACTGTCCCCATGGTGAGCATGGATGTCTCCCACCTTTTGATCTACCCTCTCCACCACCCAATGGGTGATCTACAGGATTCATAGCTGTTCCCCTCACTGTTGGCCTTATGCCTAACCATCGTGGTTTACCGGCCTTGCCAACAGTCACATTTTCATGGTCTATGTTGCCAACCTGACCAATGGTTGCCATACAGGAAAGGTGTACTAATCTAACCTCGCCTGAAGGTAAACGAACATGTCCATATTCACCTTCTTTTGCTACAAGCTGGGCATAGTTCCCGGCACTCCTCGCAATCTGTCCACCCTTCCCGGATTTCATCTCCACATTGTGGACAAATGTTCCAACAGGGATGAATCTCAAGGGAAGCGCATTACCTTCTTTTATCTCTGTATCCGCTTTTCTGCTTGAAATAACAATATCTCCAACCTTTATGCCTAAGGGTGCTATGATATATCTCTTTTCCCCATCAACATAATGGACAAGTGCAAGATTTGCAGACCTGTTCGGGTCGTACTCTACCCCAAAAACCTTACCAGGAATCTCAAATTTATCCCTTTTGAAGTCTATAATCCTGTACTTCCTCTTATGACCACCACCTATATGCCTTGTTGTTATTCTACCGGCATTGTTTCTCCCGCCTGTCCTTCTTAAAGATGATAGCAAAGACTTTTCTGACCTTTTCTTCGTAATCTCCTCAAAAGTGAGTACACTCATGAACCTCCTACCCGATGAGGTAGGCTTATATTCCCTTATCCCCATTATGCACCCTCAAAAATTGTTATTTTATCTTTAGGACCCAGCTTGACAACTGCCTTTTTCCAGTCTGACCGTTTTCCAGAAAACTTCCCAAGTCTTTTCTTCTTCCCTTCCATTGTAACAACCCTTACTGAAGCTACTTTGACTTTAAAAAGTTTTTCCACAGCCTTTTTAATCTCTATCTTATTTGCGTTTCTCTGCACCTCAAATATATACTGGTTGCCAGTATCCTTCAAAAGAGAGCTTTTTTCAGTGATGATGGGTCTTACAATAATATCGTATTCATTCATGATACCAGTACCCCTTCAATCTTCCGTAATGCATCCAGTGTAACCACGAACTGTTCGTGCTTTATAATATCATACACATTCAGCCCATCAACCCTTAGCACTTTTACATATGGTATATTTCTCGCCGACTTTTCCACTATCTCGTCCTTTTTATCAATGACAAAAAGTGGTTTGGTAAGACTTAAAACCTTAAGAATGCCGTTAAATTTTTTACTGCTTATGTTTTGAAGTTCCAGCTTGTCTAATACCTTCATGTTAGATTCGGTATATCTCACAGTAAGAGCCGACTTCAGTGCGCTTCTCCTCACTTTTTTTGGCAGGGTATAGCTGTAATCTTTAGGATGTGGTCCAAATACAGTACCTCCACCTACCTGCAAAGGAGACCTTGAAGTCCCTTGCCTTGCCCTTCCTGTTCCTTTCTGTTTGTATGGTTTTTTCCCACCTCCACTCACATCTTTCCTCGTCTTTGTTGATGCCGTACCTCTCCTTCGATTTGCAAGTTGCATCTTCACCACATCATGCATCAAATAGGGCTTCACTTCACACATGAATATCTCATCTTTTATCTCAACTTCTCCTACCTTTTCACCTTTTATATCAAACAAATCTGTTGTTGCCATAGCAAACTCCTCAGGATTTTATCTCCACATCAACCCCGGCTGCAAGCTCCAGCTTCATAAGGGCATCCACTGTCTGTTGAGTCGGTTCAACAATATCAATCAACCTTTTATGTGTCCTGACCTCAAATTGCTCTCTTGATTTCTTATCTATATGAGGGGACCTCAACACACAAAATTTCTGAATCATTGTAGGTAAAGGGACAGGCCCAACAACCTGTGCTCCTGTCTTTTTTGCCGCATCCACTATTTCTTTCACCGATAGATCAAGTAATCTATGATCAAAGGCTTTCAGGCATATTCTGATTCTCTGCCTCATCTTCTTCCCCTCTATTCTATAATCTCAGTGACCACACCAGCCCCCACTGTCTTCCCGCCTTCCCGTAGCGCAAACCTGAGTTCTTTCTCAAGGGCGATCGGGGCGACGAGCTCAATGTAGAGGGTGACGTTAT
>CAIJOT010000193.1 GCA_903822335.1 uncultured delta proteobacterium | reverse complement strand
TATTGTAGACGGGACAAACGGTATTGGCAGAGCCATGAGACTATCAAACACAGAAAGGAGGATAAGAGGATGAAGAGGTTGCCTGAAAAATATTCTCTATTTTTTACTTGATTTTTTAAATGGGAAGTTCAGGTCTTGAATTATCAGGTTTAAGGAAGGGGAAAGGGTTAAGATTTAAGGGAAGAAGGTATCTCCATTTCGGATATCGGATTGCGGAATAGAGGAAAAAGTGTGACGGAGAGGATTCAAGGGTTCGAGGGTTCAAGTGAAAACAAATCCTCAATCCGCAATCGCCAATCCGCAATGAAGGAAACCCAATGGGGGCAGGTTCCATTGACATCCGTCGCCGGATGAGTCCGATATCGTCTCGATTTCTCTAAGGAAAATTGCCGCATTCCATATTCCCTTGACATACAATCGCCTTCCCCCTATACTCACATTACCCAGGAATAAATAGGACAGCCACCTAATTTATGAGGAAAATGAATGACAATTGAAGAGATTCATAATAAAATAAGGCAAAGGAATTATAGCTTTTCCGATCATTCCGTGAAGAGAATGATCAAAAGAAACGTGACCCGTCAAGAGGTGGAGAGTACCATACTCACCGGAGAAATCATTGAAGAGTATCCTGATGATAAATATTCTCCGAGTTGTCTTATTTATGGGAAAACTGAAAATGGCAAGGATTTACATGTTCAAGTATCACTTCCACCACTTGTTGTAATCATTACAGTTTATGAACCGGACCAAGAAGAATGGGTCGACTGCAAGATAAGGAGGTAAATGCCATGAAGTGTGTATTCTGTGGAGGTAACGTGGTGAAAAGCAAGGTCACCTTCATTTACGAGGAAGATGAGAAGCATCTCATTATAGAACACGTTCCTGCAGAGGTTTGCAAAAGATGTGGGGAAAAGATGTATTCACCTGAAGTTACTGATGAACTTTTGCGCTTCGCTAGGAATGAATTCAAACCCGCAAGAAAAATTGAAGTGCCGGTTTATGATTTTGCAGCAAATCAGTAACCCACTTTTTGAATTGGGGGACAGCTACTCATTAAGAGAAAGCATAACCTTTGCATAACCTATGGGGTCAGGTCTTGAATTATCAGTTTTAATCTGTTATACTATACTCATGTCACGCCCGCTCAGAATAGAATATCCAGGAGCCCTCTATCACATCACATCAAGAGGCAATGCGGGAAACAAGATATTCGAGGATGATAACGATAGAAAAGACTTTCTTAAGATAATAGGCTTTGTCATCACACGATTTCACTGGTTATGTCATGCATACTGTTTCATGGACAACCACTACCATCTCATTATAGAAACCTCTGAAGGAAACCTGTCGAAAGGTATGCGACAATTGAATGGAATCTATACTCAGAAATACAACTGGAGACATAAGAAGACAGGACATCTGTTACAGGGGAGATATAAAGCCATCCTCATTGAGAGAGACAGTTATCTCCTTGAACTCTGCAGATATATTGTCCTGAATCCTGTAAAGGCACACATGAGAGAGAAACCTGAAGATTGGAAGTGGAGCAGTTATCCATCTACCATAGGTATCACAGGGGTGCCTGAGTATCTTACAGTAGACTGGATACTGGGACAGTTTGGGAATAGCAGAAAGAGAGCGCAAAAACTTTATAGAATATTTGTAATGGAAGGCATCACAAAGGAGGCCCCATGGAAGAACCTCAAGGGGCAGATATTCCTTGGAGAAAAGGAGTTTATTGAGAAGTCTAAACCCCTCATCACACGTAGAGATGGGATAACCGAAATACCAAGATTCCAGCGATATGCTGATCGACCCACGCTTTCTCAACTCTTGAATGATGCGACACAACAAGGCAGAGATAAAAGGAATAGAGCAATATCGGATGCCCATATAACTTACGGGTATACGTTAAAAGAGATTGCAAACTATTTGAAGATGCATTACACTACTATCAGTAAGGTGATAAAAAATGGGAACGGAAAAAACTGATAATTCAAGACCTGACCCCACAAAAGTTATTGATATGGATAGCCCTCAATCTGTTTTTGATGAGGTGAAGATAATTGTTTCGATGATGGATCCGGGATTCCATTTCGAACGATTGGAAAGTGCTTATCAGGATGTGGTGAAGCTTTACTCAGGATCGTATCCAGGATACCGTCAATGCAATACCGAATATCACGATTTTCGACATACAATGTCAGTGGTACTTGCCACGGCGAGGCTGATGCATGGTGCCTCTATAGACAACCATAATTTCACAGAAAAAGGGATAAACATTGGGCTGATCAGCGCCCTCATGCATGATGTTGGGTATATTCAGACAATTGATGATGATACCGGAACAGGCGCCAAATATACACTTACCCATATTGACAGAGGTATTGAGTTTTTCCAGCAGTATTATGCTCACAATAATTATTTTAAAAACAACATGAACGATTTTAGGGATATTTTATACTGCACAGGCATGAGCATCGAAATCAATGCAATCAAATTTTCCTCACAGGAAATCAAGCTTATCGGTAGTATGTTGGGAACGGCCGATATACTTGGTCAAATGGGAGACCGTCTCTATCTGGAAAAACTTCTCTTTTTATATTATGAGTTCGTGGAGGGGGATATTGCAATATTTAAAAACCAACTGGACCTGCTTAAAAAAACATTAAGTTTCTACGGGATGATGAAAGAAAGATTCGTCAATCAACTGGGGAATGTCAATAAACATATGATTTCTCATTTTCGCAGCAGGTGGAATATGAATGTTGACCAATATGAGAAAGATATTGAGCGTAATATTAATTATCTTAAATTCATTATACATAAGCAAGAGAAGAACTATCTCAGATATTTGAAACGAGTAGTGTGAAAGAGAAGTTAAAGACGGATTGAATGAAGCATTATCATCGTGAAGGGGATGAACGAGACAGTAAGAAGTGGGTAGCGCAAATAAGGCTGTAGGGTATCAGAAATGAGCAGTAATGATAATGGACAGATAGAAATGGAAAACAAATCAACACAGTTAACAGACCTGGTTGACATGGAAAAGCCTCAATCCATCTGGGAAGAGGTAAAAGCCATCATGTTGATGATGCATCCAGAATTTCACTTTGAGCACTTAGAAAGTGCCTATAAGGATGTGGTCAAACTTTTCTCAGGTGAATACCAGGGGTATCAAAAATGCAATACCGAATATCACGACTTGCGACATGCAATGGCAGTGGTACTTGCCACGGCGAGGCTTATTCATGGTGTGTGTATCGAGAAAGAGCATTTCACAGAAAAAGGAATAAACATTGGACTTATCGGCGCCCTTATGCATGATACCGGCTACATCCAGACAACAGATGACAGCAAGGGCACAGGCGGTAAATATACACTTGTGCATGTGGAGAGGAGCATCGAATTTACAAAAAAATATTTTTCCCGCAACACTTATTTCAAAAACGATATCGCATCATTCAGGGATGTCCTGAACTGTACCGGTCTGAATATAAATGTAAGTGAAATCCCTTTTGTTTCAAGAGAAATGGAACTGATCGGTAAAATACTCGGAACAGCAGACCTGTTTGGTCAAATGGGGGATCGCCTCTATCTGGAAAAACTTCTCTTTTTGTATTATGAATTTGCAGAAGCGTATAATGGATGTTTTGATAGTGAACTGGATCTACTCCAGAAAACCCTGGATTTTTATGATTTCATAAAAGCGAGGTTTATCAATCAACTGGGCAATGTGAATAACTATATGGCTTCACACTTTCAGGAACGGTGGAATATTGACAGCGACTTATATACGGTAGGTATCGAGAATAATATCAATTACTTAAATTATATATTGAAAAGACATGTGAGCGACTACAACAAATACTTAAGGCGCGGTAGTACTCTGAAGACATTGGAACAGTAAACAAAATATTAGCGAACCTTCCCTGACCCCACAAAAGTTTCCCACAAAAGTTTCTTTCAGCAATATTGTCCCAAATGCATTATTTTGCCGAATAGTCTTGACTATTATGCATTATCGTGCTAATTAGTCTTATATGAAACGTTATTTATACGAACCTATCAAAAGAGATCTGTTTAAAAAAATGGTCATCCTCACGGGACCAAGACAAATCGGCAAGACCTATCTCGCAAAGGATTTAATGACAGAGTTTAAAAATCCTCAATATTTAAATTATGACAATCTTGACGATGCAAGGATAATTAAATCCCATTCATGGATTTTAAATACCGACATGCTCATTCTTGATGAAGTTCACAAAATGGTGGGATGGAAAATGTTTTTAAAAGGCATTTATGACACCCGGCCTATTAATCAGGCTATAATGGTTACTGGTAGCGCCAGACTGGAAACATTCCGGCAGTCTGGAGAATCTTTAGCAGGCCGTTATTTTCATTTTCACCTGAATCCCATTTCAGTTCGAGAAGTCCTTGATACAATTGATCATTATGAAGCTCTTTCACTTTTAAACAGGCTGGGAGGGTTCCCTGAGCCCTTTTTATCAGGCTCTGAACAAGAAGCAGCGCGCTGGCGTAATCAATATTATACCGACCTGATCAGGGAAGACATTCTTGAATTCAGCAGAATTCAGGAAATCAGGTCCATGCGGCTTTTGTTGGAGCTATTGCGTGAACGGATTGGGTCTCCCCTGTCCTATATGTCCATTGCCGGGGACTTACAGGTTGCCCCGAATACGGTACGGAAATATATTGATATACTTGAAAGTCTATGCATCGTTTTTCTGGTTCGCCCATTCCATTTTAATGTTGCACGGGCTATTTTAAAAGAACCAAAGGTATATTTTTATGATAGTGGTTTTGTGAAAGGCGATGAGGGCGTGAAACTGGAGAATACATGTGCTGTGTGCTTGCTGAAACATATCCAGTATTTGCAGGATACAACGGGAGAGGATATTGCTTTGCACTATATTAAAACAAAGGATGGCAAAGAAGTTGATTTTGCAATAAGCAAGGAAGGTGTGATTAAGGATTTGATCGAAGTAAAATTGTCAGAGGGCACCCTGTCACCAACATTGCGCTTTTTTTCAAAAAGATTGCCTGGTACTTTAGCATATCAGTTGGTACATAACCTGAGGCAGGAGCAATATATAGACAGAATCTCCATTGTCCAGGCAGGAAAATGGCTTTCTGAATTGAGTGCTTAGAATATAGTAAAAAAGGGGATTAAATATGTTATCCTTAACAGATAATAAATGCATAATTACCCATAATATTTAGTGAGTACTTTTCTTCCTCACGTTAAAAGAGATTGCAAACTATTTGAAGATGCATTACACTGCGGTAAGTAAGGTGATAAAGAATGGGAACGGAAAAAACTGATAATTCAAGACCTGACCCCACAATAAAACCTTTTTTCTGGGACTATGATTACAAGCGTCTGAGATGGGAGCGGGATCAAGATTTTATTATTTCTCGTATACTTTCTTTTGGTGACTGGCAGGCATTACTCTGGCTACGCTCTGTCATGCAAGATAAAGACTTGGCTCAATGGATATTGGACAGACAGGGGCATGGGTTGAGCCCTCAGCGACTTCGTTTCTGGGAGTTAATCCTTGGATTACCACATCGAAAGGTCAATGAATGGCTGAAAATCCAAAAAAGGGGAGTTTGGGGACAAAGAACTAATCTATGATTTTTCATGCAGAAGTTTTGGCTGCCGCTCAAAAAAACGTATTAAAACGCCTTGGCAAATTTGCATCTCAGCGGGATTTTTACCTGGCAGGAGGAACAGCATTAGCTATTTATTTAGGACACAGGTGCTCCAAAGATTTTGACCTATTTACTAAAGGGAAAATAGTAGATCCTATCCGGTTAGCTGGTGATATAAAAGCAGAGGGCATCCCTTTTATTACAGGTCAGGTTGAAAAGGGCACTCTTTATGGTACAATATCCGATGCACGTGTGTGTTTTTTGGAATATCTTTATCCTCTGCTACAACCATGTATTCTCTGGCAAGACTTTCATATCCCGTTGGCTTCTCTGTCTGACCTTGCCTGCATGAAACTTGCAGCAGTGGCTCAGCGCGGTTCTAAAAAAGATTTTGTTGATATTTTTGCTCTGGGCTCAAAAATATTTACGCTTAAAGATATGCTCACATTGTACCAAAAAAAGTTTTCTATCAGGGATATAGGGCATGTTATGTTTGCCCTTACCTATTTTGATGAAGCTGATGGCGAACCCACGCCCAAGATGTTTCTTGATGTTGATTGGAAAACAATGAAAAAAACCATCCGGGCATGGGTAAAAGAAAATCAAAGGGTGGCTCTGCTATTGTAAGTATTGTAAGTAAGTAAGGCTATACGAGATGTGAGATGGAAATGGAAAAAACTGATAATTCAAGACCTGACCCCAAAAAAGTGACCCCAAAAAAGTTCTTTGTTATTGAAGACATTTAGATGATATGCACAATGAAAGAATCGTTCAGTATGAGGTCCCGATGGCGGTAGCCTGTCCGTTTTTGATACTATGTTCTCCTGAAAAACACTCTACGCAACATTCTATGGTGAGGTGAAACGGGAAAATGACCTTCGCAATATCCTCAGTTATACAAAAGAGCATCGAAGTAAAGCAGCTAATTTATAATAGCGAAACAATCATAGCATCGATTCAGGAAATTATTGAAATAGTAACCGATGCCTTCCGTTGCGATAAAAAGGTTCTCTTCTGCGGTAATGGTGGAAGCGCAGCCGACGCACAGCATCTGGCAGCAGAACTGAGCGGGAAGTTCAATTTTGATAGAAAACCGTTATTCGCTGAGGCACTGCATGTCAACAGTTCATACCTGACGGCTGTTGCAAACGATTACTCGTATGAAGAGGTATTCTCACGACTCATAGAGGCAAAGGGGAGACCGGGAGATATATTGGTCGCATTATCCACATCGGGAAAATCAAAAAATATTCTTCATGCAATCGATACTGCAAACCGCATAGGACTCATCACTATAGAGCTGTCCGGGGATACATGCGAGGAGATGGAACAGATGTGCAAATACACCATCAAGGTCCCTTCTCACGATACCGCACGTATACAGGAATGTCATATAATGATTGGTCACATCATCTGTCAGGCTGTGGAAAGGAATCTCTTTTCTACAAAGAAACCGGCAGTATTTCTTAATAGAGACGGTGTTATCAACAAAAAAATGCCCGAAGGTGATTACGTAAAAAACGCGGAAGAATTTGTCTTCCTGCCGGGCAGTTTTCAGGCACTCAAATCCCTGATAGAAAAAGATTACCTTGTCATCGTTGTTACCAATCAACAGTGTGTTGCCAGGGGGATCATTGACGAGAACCAATTGCACGATATCCACAAAAGGATGAATGAAAGAATACAATCGAATGGAGGACGCATTGACGCTATCTATGTATGCCCCCACGACATTTCCGATAATTGCATATGCAGAAAACCGAAAACCGGTCTTTTCTTGAAGGCCATTGAGGACTTTAATCACAACGGGATAGAGATAGATATTGACAGAAGCTTTATGATCAGTGATTCGGAAAAGGATATCGCGGCAGGGAAAGCGGTCGGATTAAAAACAATAATGGTTGGCAACGACCCACTCCCCGGAACCCCATCAGCAAAGAATCTGCTTGAAGCTGTACAGAGTATCGTGTTTCAATAACATGTCTTTACATAGAAAGGATAAGTTTTATGACGATTAAAGCATTAATCACAGGTATAACGGGCATGGTAGGCTCACATTTGGCCGACTTTCTCCTGGAAAAGACCGATTGGGATATATACGGTATGTGCAGGTGGAGAAGCCCCCTTGACAATGTGGAGCACCTGCTCGACAGAGCAATATATCAGGAGAAATAATTATTGTTCGATAACATTTACAAAAAAAAGACCGCGCTGATCACCGGCCACACAGGCTTCAAAGGGTCGTGGCTGGCGATCTGGCTGAAGGAATTAGGAGCGGACATCGTCGGCTATTCCCTTGCTCCGCCCAGTGAGCCTAATAATTTTGAAGCAACGAGGCTTCGGGAGAAGATAACGCATATTCATGGAGATATCCGCGATCTCGACCGGCTGATGGAAACTTTCAAAAAATATCAGCCTGAATTTGTCTTTCACCTGGCTGCCCAGCCCATCGTCCGCCTCTCCTACGACGATCCAAAAATGACCTTCGACACGAACGTCGGCGGCACGGTCAACGTGTTTGAAGCTGTCCGCAAAACCCCGAGCGTTAAGGTACTGGTCAACATAACCAGCGACAAATGCTATGAAAACAGGGAGTGGGTCTGGGGCTACCGGGAAAACGATCCGATAGGCGGTCATGACCCCTACAGCGCATCCAAAGGATGTGCGGAACTCGTTTTCAGCGCTTATCTGAAATCATTTTTCTCTCAGAGTACTGAGCAAAACAAGACCATCAGCGCCGCCTCTGCCCGGGCAGGTAATGTCATAGGCGGCGGCGACTGGGGCACGGACCGCCTTGTTCCCGATTGCATTCGCGCCTTGAGCAGTCATCAACCCATCGGCATCCGTAATCCCCAAGCCATCCGTCCCTGGCAGCACGTCCTGGAGCCTCTCAGTGGCTATCTACAACTCGGCGCCGTCCTGTGGCAGGATCCAGAAAAATATTCCGGTGCCTGGAACTTTGGCCCCGATGACAGTAGTTATTTGACCGTTTCAGAAATGGCCGATAGGTTGATAAAATACTGGGGCGATGGTTCCTGGAATGACCTCTCCGATCCGCAGGCCCTTCACGAGGTGAGCCTTCTCAAACTTAATTGTGACAAAGCCCATGCCCAACTTCCCTGGCACAGCGTACTCACAATTGGTGAATGTTTACAAATGACCGCGGTTTGGTATAAAGAATTTTATTCAGGAGGCCAGACAAAAGACATGTATCCATTCTGTGTGGAACAAATCCATAGTTATATGGACAGAGCAACAAAGAAACACCATCCCAAAACGCAACAAACGCTATGAACCCAAAAAACCCAACAAACGCTATGAACCCAACAAACCCTGAACTCATTCGTGCCCAAATCCTCTTCCTCGTCAAAGAATACCATCAGGCGAAGTTTGCCCCAAAATCCTTCGATCCCGACAAGGATATGGTCCACTGTGCCGGGCGGGTCTTCGATGCGGAAGAGATCGTGAATCTCGTTGATGCCAGCCTGGATTTTTACCTGACCGCCAACCGTTACGCCAAACGCTTCGAAGTGGAATTCGCCGATTATCTTGGATTGACCAAAGTGTTGCTCGTAAATTCCGGTTCCTCCGCAAATCTGGTAGCCTTAACCGCCCTGACCTCACCGAAGCTCAAAGATCGCCGCCTCAAGCCCGGCGATGAAGTCATTACCACCGCCTGCGGTTTCCCCACGACGCTCAATCCCATTTTACAAAATCAACTGGTTCCCGTATTTGTCGATGTGAACCTCGGCGACTATACCGCCATCCCCGAAAGACTTGCCGATGCCATCGGTCCGAGGACGAAAGCTATCATGATGGCCCACACGATGGGAGTTCCCTTCCATCTCGATGCCGTCATGAACCTCGTGAAAAAACACAACCTCTGGCTTATAGAAGACAGTTGCGATGCCCTCGGATCAACCTATCGGGACAAATTGACGGGCACATACGGCCACCTCTCCACCTTTTCCTTTTACCCCGCCCATCACATCACCTTGGGCGAGGGGGGTTGCGTGGCCACGGATGACGACGACCTGGCCAGCATCGCCTGTTCCATCCGCGACTGGGGACGGGACTGCTACTGTGCGGGGGGGAAAAGCAACACCTGCGGCAAACGCTTCAGCCAGCAGTTCGGCGCCCTGCCATACGGCTATGACCATAAATATGTGTACAGCCACATAGGCTATAACCTCAAGGTTACGGACATGCAGGCCGCAATTGGTTGCGCACAGATCCTGAAACTTGAGCAATTCATCGCCAAACGTAAAGAAAACTTCAATAAACTCAATGAACTCAATAAACCCTACGAACACTCTCTCATCCTTCCCAAGGCCACGGAGAACTCCGATCCCTCCTGGTTCGGTTATGTCGTCACGGTGAAAGATCAGGCCGGTTTTACCCGCAACGACCTGACCACATTCCTGGAAGCCAACCGCATCGAGACCAGAAACCTCTTCAGCGGCAATCTCCTGTGTCATCCCGCATATCAGAACATCCCCCATCGCATTTCGGGGGACCTGACGAACACGAATATCATCATGAACAACACCTTCTTCATCGGTGTTTATCCCGGAATTGATGACAAGCGATTGAATCATATCAGGGCCGTGTTCGATCGCTTCATGGCCGGGGAGCGGGTATTGTAAATGGTCCTTGCGATGATCAAAGCCTTGACCGGTAACTTTCGAAAGAAAGAAATATTACCGGAAATTATCAAAGTGGATACCCTGGAGTTAAGTTGCTTTGCTCTCCGCCCTTTGCTCTCTGCTCTCAGCCATAAGAAGGAGTTTTCAACACAATGAACTCAACAAACCCTATTAACACTATGAACTCAACAAACCCAACAAACCCAATTAACTCGTCTAAATCCATTCCCGTTGTAATTCTCTGCGGAGGCATGGGAACCCGTTTAGTGGAGTACACGGAGGTCCGCCCCAAGCCACTGGTAGAAGTCGGTGACAGGCCTATCCTCTGGCATATCATGAAGCACTATTCCCAATATGGGTTCAACGAATTCATCCTCGCCCTGGGTTACAAGGGAGAACAGATCAAGCGATATTTCCTTGATTTTAATAGTTTGAACCAGGATTTTACCGTTTCACTCAATGATGGAGCGATCCGGAGCATCAACCAAAATTATTGTGATCCCTGGAAAGTCCATCTCATCGATACGGGCCAAACCACCATGACCGGTGGCCGCCTCAAACGCCTGGCATCCATGATCAATCAAGAGTATTTCATGATGACCTATGGCGACGGCGTGAGCGACGTGAATCTGGATGCATTGCTCAAATTTCATCAGGAAAACAAAGGTCTGGTTACTCTGACCGCCGTCCGTCCCCCGGCGCGTTTTGGCGCTCTCGAATTTGAAGGAAATCAGATCCGCCATTTCAAGGAAAAATCCACCCTCCATGAAGGCTGGATCAACGGTGGCTTCTTTGTTATTAACTCAGAGGCGCTCAGCTACATCAAAGAAGATGTCATGTGGGAACACGCCCCGATGGAACAACTGGCAGAAGAGGGAGAACTCTACGCTTACAAACACGAGGGCTTCTGGCAGTGCATGGACACCGCCCGGGATTTGCGCTATCTCGAATCCCTCTGGGAAACGGGCCAGGCGCCGTGGAAAACCTGGTAAACTTTTAAAGTTAAAGGGTTTATAGGGTTTATTGAGTTTATAGAGTTTTAAAAAAAGAAATAAGCATGTAGATGAAGATTGAGCAATTTGAAGAAATAGAGGCTTGGAAAGAAGCCAGAAAACTGGTTAATAGGGTTTATGGTGTTTGTAGCGTTAATGAGTTTAAGAAAGATTACAGCCTTGTTGACCAAATTCGAAGAGCAGCTATATCGGTTATGGCCAACATCGCCGAGGGGTTTGCACGAAAGGGCAACAAGGAATTCATTCAATTTCTCTTTATTGCAAAGTCTTCAGCGGCTGAATTGCAGTCTCATTTATATGTTGCATTAGACCAAAAGTACATCAATGAGGATACTTTTGGTGAACTCTATCAAGACGCTGACAAAATACAACGTCAACTATCCAACTTTATAAAATATTTGCATTCTACCCTCAAACGCACTTAAATCAAAAAACTCAACAAACCCAACAAACCCAACAAACGCAATGAACTCTATAAACCCTAAAAACCCGCTTGCCGAAGACCTGGATCACATCCTCTCTCACACCCGTGACCTATGGGAGGAACTTCGGGGTCAGAGAATTTTCATCACCGGTGGTACGGGATTTTTCGGCTGCTGGTTTCTGGAGAGTTTTACCTGGGCGAATGATAAACTCCGTTTAAATGCCGAAGCCTTGGTTCTCACCCGCAATTACGAAGCCTTTTTAAAAAAGGCCCCCCACTTAGCCACCCATCCCTCTATTAAATTTCACATTGGTGACGTACGGGATTTTGAATTCCCCGAAGGACATTTTCCATTTGTTATCCATGCGGCCACGGAGGCCAACGCCAAACTGAACGAAGAAAATCCCCTCCTGATGTGGGACGCAATCACAGAAGGAACCCGCCATACGCTGGAATTTGCCCGTCACGCGGGAACAAAGAAATTTTTACTTACCAGCTCCGGGGCGGTTTATGGAAAACAACCGCCTGAGATGACCCACATCCCGGAGGAATATACCGGCGCCCCCGATTCCACCGATCCCAACTCAGCCTATGGGGAAGGAAAACGGGCGGCTGAGATGCTATGCACAATGTACTCGAAAATGTACGGCATCCAGACCAAGATCGCCCGCTGCTTTGCTTTGTTGGACCCTATTCGCCCCTCGATATTCATTACGCCATCGGCAACTTCATCCGCGATGGCCTTCAGGGTGGCCCAATAAAAGTAAATGGCGACGGCACTCCTTATCGCTCTTACCTGTATGCCGCCGACCTTACGATCTGGTTATGGACAATACTTTTACTGGGAAAGCCATGTTATCCTTACAATGTAGGGTCTGAACACGAAGTAACAATTGCCGAACTGGCACAGACAGTTGCCGGTTCATTTGAAACCTCCCATGAAGTGTATATTGCGAAGAAACCTGTTGCCGGAGTTGCTCCGGAGAGATATGTTCAAGCATACAACGGGCGCAAAATGAATTGGGACTCTACTCAAAAATTGAGCTTGAAGAAGCTATTGATAAAACTACAAAATGGCATATGCATGGTAAAACTTACCCCGTGTAATGAATTACCCTGAGGCAAGCCTTTGTGTATCAAGCCGATGGGCGATGAATTTGATTTGCTATTTCACCGGGGTTTGGTCCGACCCCAATTTTGCCCCATGATGGTCTGTTCCGACCCTAATTGCTCTTACCACAACCCCAATTAAAATTGAGTTTGATATGGAAAGGGAGTATAATTAAGCTATGATTTTCAAAATAATTTTAAAACCCGATCCGGAAGATGGTGGCTTCAACGTCAGTTGTCCTGCGCTTCCCGGCTGTCACTCTCAAGGTGATAGTGAGGAAGAGGCCCTGGAGAATATCAAAGAGGCTATACTCGGATGTCTTGAAACTCTCAACGAACGAGCCTATGTGCATAAAGAGGATGAAAAGCTTCTTGAGGTTACCATCGGTTGACAAGGCTCGGTTCCTATACAGGTTCCGAGGTTGTAAGAGCATTCCAGAGAGCAGGATGGGACATATCCAGACAGAGAGGCAGCCATGTGATTCTTGTAAGGGCAGGTTTTGAAGTAACCCTTTCGGTTCCTGTTCATAAGGGTAAAACTGTCAAGCGTGGAACTCTCAACGATCTTATTAAAGATGCAGGGCTTACATTAGAAGAGTTTGTTGCTCTGGTTTGAATTTGTTATGAATCAATGACCTTGTAACATGATAATAACTCAAAACTCAAAACCCAACACTCAAAACAGCCTGTGTAATTTTGACGGCAAAAACAGCACTTTAAGCTCTGAAAATGGTTACTATTGGAATGATAATGTATGAATAACAAGTACTTAGCTTGGTCTGACCCCAATTCGCAAATTGCAAAACCATCCGGGCATGGGTAAAAGAAAATCAAAGGGTGGCTCTGTTATTGTAAGTATTGTAAGTAAGTAAGGCTATACGAGATGTGAGATGGGAACGGAAAAAACTGATAATTCAAGACCTGACCCCACATACTGGTTCCTGGTTTTAACTCAGAGGCGCTCAACTACATCAAAGAAGATGTCATGTGGGAACATGCCCCGATGGAACAACTGGCAGAAGAGGGAGAACTCTACGCTTACAAACACGAGGGCTTCTGGCAGTGCATGGACACCGCCCGGGATCTGCGCTATCTCGAATCCCTCTGGGAAACCGGCCAGGCGCCGTGGAAGACGTGGTGAGGAAAAGATATGAATAAACTGACGCTAAAAAAAATCAAGCCCTTTTTCATTTTTGACATGGCTAATAATCACATGGGCAACCTGGAACATGGGCTGCGCATCATCCGCGAGATCCATAAGGTCTGTAAGGATTATCCCTTCGCATTTGGTTTCAAATTGCAGTACCGGCAGTTGGATACCTTCATTCATCCGGATTATCAGGAGCGTTTCGAATTCAAATATATCAAGCGCTTCACGGAAACCAGATTGGAAAAACACGAATTCAAGGTGTTGAAGGACGAGATGAAGACCCTTAATTTCATAACCGTTTGTACGCCCTTTGATGAAGCATCAGTTGATCTGGTGGAAGAGCACGATTTTGATGTGATCAAGATTGCCAGTTGTTCCAGCACAGACTGGCCTCTCGTGGAACGGATTGTTAAGACCGATAAACCGGTTATCATTTCTACCGCCGGCATCGGCTGGGATGATCTGGACCGTGTGGTCAGTTTTTTTGATCATCGTGAGAAGGATTTTGCCCTGATGCACTGTGTTGCCGAATATCCGACCCTTGCAAAACAACTTGAACTCAACCAGATTGATTTGATGCAAAAAAGGTATCCCCATGTCGTGGTTGGTTATTCTACCCATGAAGAGCCGGATAATATGGTTGCGGTGAAACTTGCTGTCGCCAAGGGAGCGAGGATTTTTGAAAAGCATGTGGGTGTGAAAACGGACCAATATGCCTTGAATGATTACTCTGTTTCCCCTGCCCAGGTTGTCGCCTGGCTGGATGCAGCGATGCAGGCCTACGAAATGTGCGGCGTGACGGATGAACGCAAACCATTCAGTGCCCAGGAAATTGACAGTCTGCTGTCCCTCCGCAGAGGCGTCTTTGCCAGGAGATCCCTTAAGAAGGGAGAGAAAATAAAAGAAGCGGATCTGTGTTTCGCCATTCCTACACTGAAGGACCAGGTCACGGCCAATGACATATCGAAATACATTGAGTTCTATGCCGAAGCAGATATCAGCGAGAAAGCCCCGCTGTTGAACAGTCAGGTAAGGAAAAAAGATCTCAGAGGCCAGGTGTATGAAATCCTTCAGGATGTAAAAAAGATATTGCGGGAAAGCCATGTATCTATCCCGCCTAAGGTGGATCTGGAGGTGTCTCACCACTATGGAATAGACCATTTCCCTCAGTATGGAATAACCATGGCCACAATTGTTAACCGTGAATACTGTAAGAAACTGATCGTGATCTTGCCGGGGCAAACACATCCGGAACAATTGCACAAAGTTAAAGAGGAGACCTTTCACGTCCTGCATGGAAATGTTTGGGTAAACATAGACGGTCAGGGAAAACAGATCACCCGGGGCGATGTGGTGGTTATCGAGCGGGGGATGAAACACAGCTTCGGTTCAGATACCGGTGCTGTTATAGAAGAAATTTCTTCCACCCACTCAGGCGAGGATTCATTCTACACGGATCCGAAAATCATGCAAAATACGGATCGCAAAACGTCGCTGACCTACTGGTTCGATTGACGCCCTATGAAAACGCTGGCCTGGGATGTGGATGACGTTCTCAATAGTTTGATGAAAGGGTGGTTTGAAAACTTCTTAAGAACAAACATCCATAGGGGAATCCAAACACGCTACGAACAATTATTGGAAAATCCTCCTCATGAACTGTTGGGCATGACGCTGAATCAATATCATGTATCTCTTGATGAATTTCGCCTTTCCGGTCGTTATGAACGACTGGAGCCAACTGGGGAAATTCTGAACTGGTTCAATGCGTATGGTCATTGTTGCCGTCATCTGGCGTTAACAGCCGTGCCACTGGCAGCGGCGCCTATATCTTCCGCCTGG
Organism: uncultured delta proteobacterium; assembly: GCA_903822335.1. GTDB lineage: Bacteria > Desulfobacterota > Syntrophorhabdia > Syntrophorhabdales > Syntrophorhabdaceae > CAIJOT01. The sequence goes on along the minus strand of CAIJOT010000193.1, from coordinate 13,858 downwards.
GTGCTTAAGCATTTTGGCAAGTGGATTCGCACCTTCCACTTTGTGCCGTCAAAGAGAGCGGAGGAAAAGATTCCAGTGTACGACCGTTCCAAAGCTGATTTTATTGGTTGGCACGGTAAAATCGATATTTTGATCGATGATAACCCCGAGCACATTGAACAAGCCGCGCAAATCGAGATACAAGGCATTCTCATAACTCAGCCCTGGAATGCAGGAAAGATGGATCTATCCGAGACACTTGCTTCATTGACCAGGGCGATAGTGAACTAAAAAATAAGGAAATTCAAGTTGATATGTCAAATAAACAGGGCATGAAGTTATCAGATTACATTATCCGGCGTCTTGCTCAAGAGGTTAAACATATTTTCATGCTGGTCGGCGGCGGGTGTATGCATCTTGTGGATTCTGTCGGGAGATGCAAAGATGTTGAATATATCTGCAATCTTCACGAACAGGCTTGTGCAATTGCCGCAGACGCTTATGGTCAATATACAAATAACCTCGGGGTGGCATTAGTAACAACAGGGCCAGGCGGTACAAATACCATAACAGGCTTGGCTGGCGCATGGTGTGATTCGACTCCTTGCCTATTTATTTCGGGGCAGGTTAAACGGCAGGATATGGTCGGCAGTCGAGGGGTGCGGCAGATGGGATTCCAAGAAATAGATATTATAAAAATTGTAAGCCCCATAACTAAATACGCTGTAACCGTTACTGAACCTGAAACTATAAAATATCATTTGGAGAAAGCCATTTATCTTGCAAAAACGGGACGTCCTGGTCCGGTATGGCTCGATATTCCATTAGATGTTCAGGCTGTTTCTGTAGATGAAAGTCTCCTGGAAGGGTTTAATAATCCTACCGAGATAGAGAAGACATTAGATACAGATTTCTTAAAGGATCAGGCATACAATACAATCCAACTTATTAGCCAAGCCGAAAGACCCGTGATACTTGTAGGAAATGGTGTAAGGCTGGCTAAGGCAATTGATGATTTCTTAGAAGTAGCAGAGATATTGCAAATACCCGTTTTGACCACATGGAAAGCAATTGATTTTCTGCCGGAAGAACACCCGCTTTTTGCAGGCCGGCCCGGGGCATCTGGACAGCGCGGTGCAAATTTTGCCCAACAAAATTCTGACTGTATCCTTGTTTTAGGTGCGAGGCTTGATCTTGGACAGACTGCATACAACCATCGTAATTTCGCACGAGCAGCTAAAAAAATAATCGTTGATATAGATGAGGCTGAGATAAAAAAATTGGATATGTTCGTTGATTTACCTGTGTGTGCCGATGTCGGTTCTTTCTTGAGGGAATTGCTGGCGCAAAAGAGCGCCATATTAAATAAAGATCGTTCTTCATGGTTGTCCCGTTGTCAACAGTGGAAAAAAAGATACCCCGTTGTTCTTCCTGAATATTGGGATGAAAGAAATGGTGTAAATAATTATGTTTTGATAGATGTTTTATCTGATGAGATGCAGACAGATGATTTGCTGATAACGGGAAGTTCCGGGGCATCCAGTGAAATAACAATGCAAGCTTTCCGCGTAAAAAAAGGTATGCGGATTTTTAATAGCCAGGGACTTGGGTCCATGGGCTTTGGAGTTCCGGCCAGCATAGGCGGGTGTATAGCAAGCAACGGAAAAAGAACAATATGTATAGATGGAGATGGCGGCTTCCAGATGAATATTCAGGAATTGGAAACTGTAAGACGACTCAATCTGCCAATAAAATTCTTTATATTAAACAATAAGGGGTATGCTTCGATTCGTTCAACACAACAGGCATATTTCGAAGGTAGATTTGTGGGAAGTGAAGCATCCAGTGGACTGACACTGCCTGATACGTCAAAAATTGCGGCAGCTTATAATTTACCCTTTGCAAGAATAACCGGTCATGCTGACATAAGGCAGAAGATAAAGCAGATTTTGGAGAGGCCTGGACCGGTTATATGTGACGTAGAGATAACGGAAAATCAATTTACTGCCCCAAGAGTCTCATCTTCAAAAAGGGCAGATGGAACAATGGAATCTAAGCCAATGGAAGATTTATGGCCTTTCCTGGATCGCGATGAATTCTTATCAAATATGATAATTTCACCTTTGGCTTAAGATGAGCAAGATGAATGAGGATTTGAATTTTAAAAAAGCAATTGATGTATTAGAATCATCTATTCAGGACCCATCAAAAGAACTACCAGAGGAGCTATTTCTTTTTGTAAGCAGGATTACGCCTCTCATTAATGTGGATTTACTAATAAAGAACGATAAGAACCAAGTCCTTCTCACATGGCGGGATGATAAATACTGGGATCCGGGATGGCACATTCCGGGAGGTATTATAAGACATAAGGAGACATTTGCCGATAGAATAAAAACGGTGGCGAAGAATGAACTCGGGACTGAGGTGGAATTCAATCCAATCCCTCTTGCAATGAATGAGGTGATTATTAAAGAGAGAAGAGATAGGAGTCATTTTATATCATTGCTATATAGTTGCGAGCTTTTAACGCAACCTGCAGAGAGCTTAAGATGTGACGGCGATTTTCCTAAGCATGGCGAATGGATGTGGCATGATACTTGCCCTGCCAACATCCTCAAAGTACATGAGATGTACAAAGGGTTTATGTAAGAGGAGTTTTTATGGGACAGAATAGATGCAGGGTATGTGGACATGAATTCTTTAAAGAACCATTGCTCAAATACAGCAACATGCCATGTTATGCTCAGTATCTGCCGGATGCAGAGTCAATTGAAAGCGATAAAGGAGTTGATCTGGAAGTCTGTCAGTGTTCAGGGTGTGGATTAGCGCAACTTAGCAACGACCCAGTCCCGTATTATAAGGAGGTTATACGCGCCGCCGCTTTTTCAGAAGAAATGAAAGATTTTCGGATTAAGCAATTTAGCAACTTTGTTGAAAAATATTTGCTCAAAAGAAAAAAAGTGATTGAAATCGGCTGTGGTAATGGAGAATACCTGTCCTTTATGCAGCAATGTGGTGTTGAGGCCTATGGATTGGAGTATCTGAAAAAATCAGTGATGGAGTGTGTTAAAAATGGTCTGAAGGTTTCAAAAGGATTTATTGAAAGCGCTACCGATAGACTAAACGATTCACCATTTGGTGCCTTTTATATACTGAATTTTCTTGAACACCTACCTAACCCGAATTCAACCCTTCGAGGAATATATAACAATTTGACGGATGACGCTGTAGGACTTGTCGAGGTACCAAACTTTGATATGATTTTGCGAAACAAACTATTTTCTGAATTTATAGGGGATCATCTATTTTATTTTACTAGGGGAACCTTGAGCATGGCATTAAACCTGAACGGTTTTGAAATTATTGACTGCAATGAAGTATGGTATGATTACATAATTTCTGCTGTTGTAAGGAAAAAGGGAAAGATAGATATGTCTCATTTCTATGAACATCAGGAACAGCTTAAAAATGAAATAGAAGAATATATTCGCCGTTTTAAGGATAAAAGGGTAGCAATATGGGGTGCCGGGCATCAGGCGCTTGCAGTCATTTCTTTGACAAATATGGCCGATAAAATCAGGTATGTTGTGGACTCTGCAGCATTTAAACAGGGTAAATATACACCAGCTACGCATATTCCCATAGTTCCTCCTGAGGCACTTGAATCTGATCCGGTAGATGCTGTTATTGTTATGGCGGCTGGCTACTCCGATGAAGTAGCAAGGATTATACGTCGGAAGTTTGATAGAGATATAAATATTGCAATATTGAGAGATTTTGGATTGGAAGTTGTTTAGTGGAGATGCATGGGAGGTAATAATGGATAAAATTTTATTTATAGTTCCGCCGCATATTAGCTTTGATGATTTCATCAGCCCTTCTTTCAATGTAAAAACAATACAGAAGAAAGGCCGTAATTATGGGAGCTCATTTACTGACATGCCTTTAGGTGTGCTGGCTATGAGCGCATATGTGAAAAAGCATACTGATGCTGAAACCAGGCTTGTGGATTTTAGCATTGAAATAAACAAGTTGGAAGATTTTGACTTTAATTCTTTTGGTGATTTTTTCTCTTCCGTTCTTTCGACGCCGAGATGGGTTGAATATGCCCCCAGCATAATAGCCATATCTGCATTATTTACGCCATCATATAGAAGTGTGTTGGACATTGCAAAGTGCTGCCGAGATATATTCCCCAATTCTATTATTGTTGCAGGCGGCGGTGTGCCGACAAATCTCTACAAAGAAATATTTAGAGACAGCGTATGCTTTGACGCGTTTTGCTATGGAGAGGGTGAAAAACCTTTGTTAGGCCTTGTGAAAGCCGATGATAAATTGCGGTACCTTGAAGAAAATCCTTCATGGATTACGCGGACGAAAGTTGAAATCGGGCAGTCATTCCAGCATGAGGTTATTGAAGATCTCGATGAAATACCTTTTTTTGATTACGGCATTTGCGAACTAGATGACTATGGATTAAATCCGGCCATATCAGCATATGCTTCTATCGATGATAAAAAGCATAATTTCCACGTCATGACGTCCAGAGGTTGTACTCATCATTGCTGTTTTTGCTCATCACACACAGTTCATGGGAGAAGGATGCGCTATTATAGCATTGACCGAGTCAGGGACGATTTTAAACGCTTGAGGGACCACTTAGGTGCAAAAACAATCGTTTTCCAGGACGATCACTTTGTGGCGGACAAGCAAAGGGCTTTTAAAATCATTGAAATAGTCAAGGGATTGCAAATAACCGCTGTTTTTCAAAATGGTTTGGCCCTGTATGCACTTGATAGAAAAATGCTCGAGGCTTTAAAAAGCGCAGGGCTTAATCAGATTGTTTTGGCGGTTGAATCGGGGAGCAATAGAGTCCTAAAGGAAATAATGCACAAGCCTCTTAACCTTTCTATCGTAAAACGTGTTGCTGACGATTGCCGTGAACTTGGAATATACACAAATGTGAATATATTATTAGGACTTCCAGGTGAAACAAAGCAGGATATAGAGGACACAAGATCATTTTTAAAAACCATTAACGCAAACTGGTTTATAATACTTTGTGCCACTCCTCTCGTGGGAAGTGAAATGCTCGATATATGTTTGAAAAAGAATTATCTTAAGGGTAGTTATATTGATTGTGATTATAAAAAAACGGTTGTAGAAACCGAGGATTTTACCGCTGAATACATAAAGGAAATGGCATATATCCTGAATCTTGAGCTGAATTTTGTAGAAAACAGCGACTTCCGTCTCGGCAATTACAAAATGGCGTTAAAAGGATTTGAGAATGCAATAAGAGCAAAAAATGATCATGCCATAGCGTATTACTGTGGTGCAAAATGTTATAAAGAGCTTGGTAATTTGGATAAAGCATTACAATACATGAATACCGCAAAGATTGCAGCAGAGGAGCCTTTTTGGCGAAAGTATGTGGATATGTTCAAGATTCCTATATAGTTATTAAACTTTTAGTCAAAATAGACTTACTTTAAGGATACAAATAATTATGTCAACTCAACAAAGACATTTAAAACCAGAAGAAACCGAAAAAAGGAACATGCTCAAAAGAGAAAAACCCTATGTCTACGAAAAAATTATAAAATATGATGAAAAAGTCAAAAAAGGGGAAAGTATTGCTATACTTCAATTTCAATACGATTATAAATGTAATTTTCGTTGCCAACATTGTGATATAATCGGATTGCGAGGCAAAAAGAAGGACAGATTTTTTACGATTAGCGATGTAAAAGAGCTTTCACGGCAAGCTGACGAAATGGGGCTTGCGCATATTGTAATTACAGGCGGAGAACCTTTGGTTTTTCCTGATTTTGACGATATAGTCAATGCTATCGACCCTCAGAGATTTTACATAACTTCAGATACGAATGGGTGGTTTTTGGATGCAGAAAGGGCTAATCATTTTAAAAGTATAGGTGTTGATAAGATTCAGTTGAGTCTTGACAGCCTTTCGGCAACCGATCATGACGAATTCAGGCGGAAAGCGGGTTCGCATGTAAGAGCCGTCCAAGCTATTGATGCGGCCTTGGATGCCGGATTAAACATTATTCTGGCAACTGTAGTTACAAAACAAAGAATAAGGTCTGAAGAATTTATTGAATTCTTAGAATTTGCGAAGGGAAAAGGAGTGGCAGTGTTTGTCACATATGCAAAACCTGTTGGAGAGTGGGAAGGGAATTTTGGAGTTCTTATTGATAAGGATGATATGGACTATATGAGAGAACTTGAGAAAAAATATAATGTATTTACACATTTAACACCATCTTATGGGCTTAATCTGGGTTGCATTGCAGTAAAGAGAATGGTGTCCATTACCAAGTATGGTGATATAATGCCGTGCCCATACATTCATGTATCACTTGGAAACTTTTTTGAGGAACCATTAAAAGACATAATTGAAAGAGGCATGAAGATTAAATATTTCAGAAATTATATCGATACGTGCCTCATCGCTGAGGACAGGGATTTTCTCAATAACATTGAAGCTAAAAAAATATACGGCAAACCAGTCCCCGTTCATTATACTGAAGTATTTACAAGCGAGGATTTTATTGAATCGATATAACCCTCTTACTCTTGACCTTGATCACATTCTTTCCCACACCGAAGGATTATGGGAGGAACTCCGCAACCAGCGCATATTTATCACTGGAGGTACAGGTTTTTTTGGCTGCTGGCTTATGGAAAGTTTTATTTGGGCGAATGATAAGTTCGATCTTAATGCGTCAGCCCTTGTCCTTACAAGGAATTACAATGCCTTCCAAAAGAATGCACCGCACCTTGCTGCCAATCCGGCAATCCAATTTCATATTGGAGATGTCAGGAATTTCAATTTTCCCGAAGGAGAATTCTCGCACGTCATTCACGCCGCCGCCACCTCGGCGGTTGCCACGTTCAACAACGTAGACCCCCTCGTGACGTTCAATATCATCGTTGAGGGGACAAGACATATCCTTGATTTTGCTGCTCAGTGTCATGCCAAGAAGTTCCTTCTGACCAGCTCCGGAACTGTCTACGGCAGACAACCATCAGGCATGACCCATGTGTCGGAGGACTATTGCGGTGCACCCGATCCTGCCGACCCAAGCTTCTTCTTAGGAGAGAGCAAACGGGCAGCAGAATTGCTCTGTGCGCTTTATTCAAAAAAATATGGCATCGAACCAAAAATCGCCCGTTGCTTTTCCTTTGTTGGCCCATATCTGCCTTTAGATATACATTACGCCATCGGAAACTTCATTCGGGATGGATTGAATGGAGTCCCTATCAGGGTCAATGGTGATGGAACGTCTTACCGCTCTTATCTTTATGCTGCCGACTTGGCTATCTGGTTATGGACTATTCTTTTCAAGGGTGAATCATGCCGCCCATATAACGTTGGTTCGGAGGAAGCTATTACTATTGCAGATTTGGCCAACACGGTTGCAGATTGTTTCCAAAAGCAAATTGATGTAAAAATTGCCAAATCACCTGACCCCAATAAGCCACCCGAACGCTACGTTCCATCGACAAAGCGGGCACAAGAAGAGTGCGGCCTGCATCAGACTATTGATCTCAGAGAGGGCATCAGAAGGACAATATATGGCCTTGTATTATATGGATGAAAGAGTCCTAATACTGTGAACATTGTAATAAAAAATAAACCAAAACAATGTTTGGTGGTATATATAGACAGCATAGTAAGTTGGTTGAGGAATTACAATGAAACTCATTAGCGTTATTACACCATGTTTCAATGAAGAAGAAAATGTAAAAGAACTTTATGAACAGGTAAAGGCTGTGTTTTTCGATTTACCTCAATACGAATATGAACACATTTTTATAGATAATGCCTCAAAAGACCGGACCGTTGCTATTCTCAAGGAAATAGCACAAGCAGATCATAGGGTGAAGATCATCGTTAATACTCGAAATTTTGGCCATATTCGCTCGCCCTTTTATGCGCTGTTGCAGGCAAAGGGTGATGCGGCAATCTGTATCGTTGCCGATTTACAGGACCCGCCCATCATGATCAAGGAATTTATCAAGAAATGGGAAGAAGGGTACAAGATCGTTATCGGCGTCAAGACGAAAAGCGAAGAATCACCGCTTTTTTTTGCGATTCGTAAGGCATATTACGATCTCGTCGGTCGCCTGTCTGAAGTAGAATTGATTAAAAACTTCACGGGTTTCGGCTTGTATGACCAGAAGGTGATTGAAATTCTTCGCAACATCGATGACCCCTATCCCTATTTCCGCGGCCTGATCTGCGACATCGGTTTCGAAATCGCCCCCATTCCGTTCCACCAGCCCACGCGGAAACGCGGGTTCACCAAAAACAATTTTTACACGCTTTACGATTTGGCCATGCTGGGCATTACTAACCATTCAAAAGTACCCCTGAGATTAGCGACAATGACAGGTTTTGCTGTCGCCATTCTCAGTCTGTTTGTGGCCCTGGGTTATTTTGTTTACAAACTCATCTTTTGGAATAGTTTCAACGTAGGCATTGCACCCCTTGTGATCGGGCTCTTTTTCTTTGCCTCCGTGCAGCTCTTTTTCATCGGGATCATCGGAGAATATATCGGCGCCATCCATACTCAGGTTCTCAAAAGGCCGCTGGTCATAGAAAAGGAGCGGATCAATTTCGATTAACGCCAGGGAGCATTCTTTGAAACAGATACTCGACCACTTAAGTGAAATCATCCTTGAGACAAGCCGCCTGAACGGTACGTGCCATCAACAAAGCGGGTGCGGGAAGAATTGGGTCTGCATCAAATCATTGATTTAAAAGAAGGTATCAGAAGGATAATAACCCATCATGAGCGATGACATCGACAGCCTTTATACATACATTTAAATGCAGTTTTGAGTGTTAAGTTTTAAGTGAAAAGATAGAATCTGTTCCTATTTTAATCTATCTGAGGATTTTGTTGATACAACTCATTTACAAGCCCTGTTCTTTGATGTATACTTCGATTGTGGATGAATTAATCAAGACTTTAAAAGGTGCTCTTTCCTCTGACAAAAATATCAGGTTTGCCTATATTTTCGGTTCCATTGCAGCAAAAAAAGAGACCCCCATGAGCGATATTGATGTTGCTGTATACTTTAGTAAAAGAATAGATGCATTTACTTATCGCCTGAAGCTTATGGAAAGGCTGGTAAGAATTCTTAATAATGAAAAAATAGATATTGTTGTCTTAAACAATGCTTCTCCTCTCCTCAGATATGAGGTTATAAAGAATGGTATTCTACTGAAAGATAACATTAATAACCGCGTTGTTTATGAAACACTTGCATTGCAAGAATACCTTGATACTGATCATTTGCGAAAAATTCAATTGAAATATATAAAGGAAAAAGCTAAGGCGGGTAGTTACTTTGGTTAAAAAAGAGTTAGTTGCAGCCAGATTGGAGAAAATTCGTGAATATCTTAAAACATTAAATATTATACAGAAATACGATCTACAAAAATTTAAGAATGATACTTTTATTCATGCAACTGCTGAACGATACCTGCATCTGTCAATAGAATGTCTTCTTGATATCGGAAACCACATAATATCTGATCATGGGTATAGAAAACCCGAAACATATGCTGATATTTTTCAAATACTGGCAGAAGAGAATATTATCTCTCAAGAATTGTTAAAAGAATTGGAAGGTATGGCGGCTTTTAGAAATGTGCTTGTGCATGATTACCTTAAACTTGATCTTGATAAAATATATAAAATTGTTCAAGTAAAGTTAAAATACATCAAGCAACTGACAACAGTTTACGCCAGTTTCTTATAACCCATTTACCTATTTACAGTTTATATTAGTGGAAAACAGTGGATGCTACATAGAAAGTTCGTTGAGGAATTACAATGAAACTCATTAGCATCGTTATGCCCCGAGAGTCGTTGGTCTGTTTTTCTTCGCCGCAGTCCAATTGATCTTTATCGGCATCATCCGTGAATACATCGGCGCGATTCATACCCAGGTGCTGAAGCGGCTATTGGTCATAGAAAAGGAGCGGATCAATTTTGACTGAATGGCAGGGTGGACTTCTTGAAGGCAACGCGTGAATCGATATGGCGGCGGCATTAAAAACTGCGGGGTAGGTAAGGTATATAGAAGAGCTTATGCAGCATAAGCGTTGAGAAGTGTTTATAAAGGCAAGCAGGCAATGAGAAACGCATTCCGAGGGATTCCAGAATGAATGAACAAATTATCAGAGAGATCGCAAATACAGGTGAATCAGAAACGGTTGAATTGAAGGCTGCTTTTGATCAGGCGACGATAGAGACCCTTGCCGCCTTTGCCAATACGAGAGGTGGTACTGTCCTTGTCGGTATCACGAATGCAGGAAAAATCAATGGCGTCCAGCTTGGCAAAGAAACTATCCAGCAATGGCTCAATCAGATCAAGGCCAATACCTTTCCCGCCCTCATTCCTGATGCAGTAACCGTTACGATCGACCATAAAGATGTGGTGATTTTTACTATCGAAGAGTTTCCCGTCAAACCTGTGAGCTGCAGAGGGAAATACCTGAAGCGCACTCAAAACGCAAATCATCAGATGACAATTCATGAGATTTCCAATATGCATTTGCGTAGCTACCAAACAAGTTGGGATTACTACAACGATCCACAACATGAAATAGAAGACATATCATTAGAAAAGGTAAGCAAATTTATTGCACTGTCAAATCGGATCCGCCCTTACCCTATCTTGGATGATCCAATGACAGTACTAAAGAAATTCGAGCTTACCAGAGGCGCTGTTATTACGAATGGCTGTTATCTGCTCTTTGCCGCAGAAGATTCCATGATGTCCACCATTGAGGTGGGGCGTTTTTCTCACGACACCGTTATTCAGGATAGTACAACAATTCGTTCAGATCTGTTTAGTGAAGTGGATATGACGCTATCGTTTATCCGGAAGCACCTGAACAGGTCCTATGTCATCACCGGAGACAAACAAAGAGAGGAACGCTGGGATTATCCCCTTGAGGCGCTGAGAGAAATCGTTGTGAATATGATCGTCCATCGTGATTATATGGATTCAAGCGATTCCGTGATCAAGATATTTGATGACCGAATCGAATTCTTCAATCCAGGTCCATTAATGGAAGGGCTTTCGATAGAGCAACTGGTGCAGGGCAATTACATTTCCGCTATCCGCAACAAACAAATCGCCACTCTTTTCAAGGAAGCGGGTATCATTGAAAAATATGGTTCAGGAATCAAAAGGATATTGGAATCTGTGAGATCTTACGGTCTCCATGACCCGTTGTTTGAGGAGATACAAAAGGGGTTTCGGGTAATGGTGTTTAAAACCACCCAGAAAACCACCCAGAAAACCACCCAGAAAACCACCCAGAAAACATCGACAAAGAACAAAATTCTTGAGGCCTTACGGAAAAATCCGAAGTTGACTCGTGATGAGCTTGCCCTGTTACTCGTGAAAAGTCAGAACACCATCAAGGAACATCTGATAAGACTTAAAGCGGAAGGACGGTTGGAACGAATCGGGAGCGACCGTGACGGTTACTGGAAAACGAATTAATATACGGTATTTTGAGAAAATTGCTCAAAAAAATAGAACCGTCCCCAATGAATAGAAAGGAACGGATTAATTTCGATTAACGCAGTGGGGAGTATTCTTTGAAACAAATCGCCCATGATTTATGGCTGAATCATCAGAAGAAAGTACGCTTTGTTCTGGTTGGTGTCTGGAACACGATTTTCGGGTATCTCGTTTTTGTCGCTTGCGATTATCTCTTTGAGCGTTTCTTCTCGCCCCGGTACGTCGCCTATATGTCGGCGGCGGTTTTAGCGAATATTCTAGCCATCATCAATGCCTATATTTTTCATAAACATATAACCTTTCAATCCACGGTGTGTGGGAAAGGCATCTTGATTGAGTTTGCCCGTTTCTTTTCGACGTATCTCTTCAGTATGATCCTGGGGTTGATCCTGTTGCCTGTTTCTGTGGAGGTACTTGGAATAGAGCCCATGATATCAGCCGCGCTGCTCATTCCGGTCACGACCATTATCAGTTATATCGGGCACTCACGCTTCTCATTCAGGACGTAAGGTAGACGGGCGGGGGTTGCATTTTTGGAATTGGACGGGGGGAAAGGCCGAAGTTGCGAAGGTAGGGAAGGAGCGGAGAGGGAAGAACCGAACCGGCGTAACGGCGTATCGGCGATGAAGGCAGAAGGATAAAGGAGCAGAGAGCGGAGAGGGGAAAAGGGCATGAACTGATCCAGGAAATGGGAAAACATTTTTGAGAGTTGAGTTAAAAAACAATGCAACACATTTAAAACATGATATAATAGAACAATGATTGCCGATAAGGATAGAGAAACAATTATAGAAATGGCCAATAGGTATGGCGTGAAGCGTGTGGTTCTCTTCGGGTCCAGTCTTTGCTCCGACAAAGAAAGCCGTGATATTGACATAGGTGTGGAAGGCATCGCAGAAAAAGACTTTTTCACCTTTTACGGTGAGCTTCTGTGTGCCTTGTCGAAGCCGATCGATATCGTTGACTTGTCTATAAAAAGCCGTTTCGTTGAACTTATCAAGCAGGAGGGTATACCTCTCTATGCCTGACTACCGTCTTCGCATTGAAGCCGAATATGAGGCAATAGAAAGCGCGCTCTCCGCATTACCAGACCGTGTGTTATCAACGCTCTCCGCACTTGAACTTGCTGGAGTGGCAGCATTGCTTCACAATTTCTATAACGGCATCGAAAACATTATCAAGCAAGTCTTCGAATCAAGGGCACTTCCTATTCCTCAAGGAGAATCCTGGCATAGAGATCTTCTTATCGCGGCAGTCGAAAAGGGAATTTTGTCCAATCTGCTACTGGATGAATTGAAGCGGTATCTTGCCTTCCGTCACTTTTTCAGCCACGGGTATGCCCTTAGCCTCTTCCCCGACCGTATCGAACCGCTTATAGCTGGCATTGAGCTTTTATTCGCCAAATTCAAAGACGAGATCGAAAGCGCCATGCGGTAACAATACGACAACAATAGACTGACCCTACGAGGATTCCTTTCAAAGCAATAAACTCACTGCTGTGGCGCGTTGTGCGGTAAGACATGGGCCGTCATGGCCTTAAAACATCCAACCCTTCAATTTTCCTGAAATCCTTTTCGTCATAGGCTAATAGCTCATGGTTTATAGCTCATGGCTGAAGGGGGGAAGAACCGAACCGGCGAAACGGCGTATCGGCGAAACGGCGATGAAGGCAGTGAAGGGTGAAAGGTGAAAGCTCAAAGGGGAAAGGGGAAAGGCGGATCAATTTTGATTAAAAGCCGGGAGTCAATTTTGCGACAGACTCTTGAATATTTGAGAGAAATCATCCTTGAGGCGGGCCGCACGGAGAAGAAATGAACGAAGAAACCATCCTGGATTTCATAAATAAAGTCGAATCCGAAACGGTCGAGTTCAAAGCACGGGTGATTCCGGGGCGGTGGAGCCAGCTGCCATGCTATCTTGACTAAGCTGGATAGCCATGGCAACGTCAGCTTAGTCAAGATGACGTTATCTCCTGCCTGGCCTCGTCGAAAAACGTCTTCCACGGGATCACCCGGATGCCGTCCGTCCGGTAAGCATGGGTCCCCCGATACACAATCGCCGGAGACACATCGGGGTTGTCGTTGCGGAAGGCACGCAGTCCCGAGAAGTCGTTACCGCTCACCTCTGTTGCCGATTTGATCTCAAATGCGCCGGTCAGCTTGCCGTGCCTCTCCAATACCAGGTCCACCTCCGCGCCGGTATTGGTCCTCCAGAAAAAGATTCGCGTTTCCGAGCGGGCATAGTTGAGATAACGATGGAGTTCAAGGACAATGAATTGCTCGAAGAGGCGCCCTGTCAGTCT
>CAIJOT010000192.1 GCA_903822335.1 uncultured delta proteobacterium | reverse complement strand
TCAATAGCAAGGGTAATTGTGGACATAGAAAGCAGTTCTTCCTCGTCCCCGATAAACTCATACACATCAAGGATGTGCCTTCTTGGGAGCATTACATACCTTCCCGTTGTAATTCTTCAAGTAACGTTTTCTGCCTGTCTGTTAATCTTTTAGGGATTTCTATCTCAACCTCAACATACTGGTCTCCCTTACCGCCTTTCAAATCAGGCACACCAAGGCCCTTCAGTCTTACCTTCTTTGCACCTGGTGGGATTTTCACCTGTTTTGAGCCATCAACTGATGGAACCTCTATTGTTGTTCCGAGCATGGCATCTGTAACCCTGATCTTTTGAGTTACATATAGGTCATTGCCTGACCTTCGGAAGACAGGATGTTCCCCTACCTTTATCGTGATGTAGAGGTCGCCCATCCTCCCTGTGTGGGGGTCTTTATTACCTTTTCCCTGCAATCTCAATTTTTTACCCGTATTAATGCCTTTCGGTATCTTCACATTTACCTCTTCGGTTCCCCATTGTGCTGCAAAGGTGATTCTTTTTTCAGCTCCTCTTATGGCGTCCATGAAAGGAATCTCGAGTTCATAATTAAGGTCTAAGTCGGTCGTAGGCTGTTGCTCTCTCGTAATATAGTCCCCGAAGTCATTATACTGTGGTCTTTGCCTGCTGCCCCTTGTACCCTGCCTGCCAAAAATCGTGCTGAATATGTCTCCACCACCAAAACCCAGGTCTTTGAAGAGGTCGCCCACATTGAATCCCCTGAATATATCCTCTTCAGAATACCTCTGCTGGAAACCGCTCATACCATACGTGTCATACTGTTGCCTCTTCTCTTTATCGCTCAAGACCGCGTATGCCTCGTTTATTAGCTTGAACCTTTCCTCAGCATCTTTATTGCCAGGATTCCTGTCAGGATGATATTTCAGGGCAAGCTTCCTGTATGCCTTTTTCATTTCATCTTCTGACGCAGTTTTTAAAACGCCAAGGATTTCATAATAATCTTTCTTTGTTCCCATCGTGTTCACCACCTAATAATATAGCGATATGTATCCCTACTTCTTTGCGTAACGCATCCCCAACAGTGGGACATTTCACTTTCATAATGTGTATCACAGGTCTCTCGGCATGATACTCTGATATTGTTTCATAGTTACCCATCCCTTTTGCAATCACAATCCCGTTACCTTCCCATAAGTCCTTAATTTTCCCCTTCATTTCTTCCCTTCTGATACCCACCTCATCAGTGCCTGTAGATAGTATATTCGCAAACATCTTCCTTAAATCGAACATAATCACATCTGCCATAGAAAGGTCATTTTGCACAGGATGTTCCTTTGCAGCGTAGTACACTTTTTTGCCACTCTTCTCCAAGAATTCTATCAACTTCATGTCGAAAAAAATCTCCCCCACATTATCGGAGAATATTAACACCTCTTTACCTTTATTATAAATCTCCTTTTCGATTTTATCCACATGCCCGAAGAACTCAAAACCTGTTATGTCATATCTACCACTGTCAACAAAAAAGTCCATTGAATTTGCCAAAGCAGAAAATTGAAGAGCCCCTTTGAGGGAGTGTGGAAATGTATTTTTCAATTCCCGTAGAGCTCTCTTTGCCTCCTGTATCTCTTGTTCTTTTATGTAAGCATATGGGTCATAGACGCCTGTTTTCTTTTTAATGTATCTGAGCAATCTATTGGCGATCTCAGGTGGTGTTCTTCCTTTACTCCATAGCTCATCAATCACGTTATAACAGTGGGTGAGTACAGGCTTATCGCCATCCGATAAAGCAACGGCCTTTTCCACAAGCCCCCTGAGACAGCCGAAACAATAGTCCAGTAATTTCATTTTTCTGCTATTACAATATACTGAAATGTATGGAAAAGTGAAGAGTAATGAATGAGACAATCCAGGTAAAGTTGAAAGATAATCCTTACAATCATCTTGTTTAAAATATTCTTTTTTTGTGACATAATGAATAACACGTATGGTACTCCTTCTGAAATGGCTGATTATGGCTATATCAATTCTTGCAAGTGCTTATCTGATACCCGGGGTTACTGTCAGCGGTTTTTTTGCTGCTTTATGGGTTGCCCTTTTTCTCGGTATCGTCAATGTCCTTGTAAAACCAGTTTTGATACTCATTACCCTGCCGATTAATATTGTAACGTTAGGTTTATTCACCTTTGCTATCAATGCCTTACTCATTCTACTGGCTTCATCGGCCATCAAGGGTTTTCAGGTAACAGGATTCTGGGTAGCAATGCTGTTCAGTATAGTCCTGTCTGCAATAAATTATTTACTGGGATTTTTGCTAAGGGGATAGCGTGACGAGATCTTACATTGTTGCTTATGTGGATTACCACGTGCTCAATATATTGGCCAAATCATCCCCGGAAAACCCGGAAGAATCTAAGGACTGGCAGGCTATTCACAACATCTGGAAATACTTTAAAGAAGAGAATATACGGCTTGTAACATGCGGGGATGATACTGAGATAGATATTATCTCATGGCTCAATAAACAAGGTTGCTGCGTTTCAGATACATTAATGGTAACGGAAGCAATAGAAGAATTTGAGCAATGGGGCAAGGTTGATAAAAACATTATAGGGCAATACAAGAAGGTCCTTGAATACCTTGAAGAGATAGAAGCATTGCCGATGATTGCCGGTGACTACAGTACAGGCAAAGATTTTACGAGCATAGCTGACCCTGATAAAAGGTTACTCTCCCTTCTCTCCGAAGAGATTCTATCCCCTGTCAAAAAGGGACCTGATGCCGGCTCTGTTGTGGATGAAGACTACACAATACTCCGGGATTGTTTAAAGGATTTAGACCGCTGGGTCACAGAAGACAACTGGAATGACCTGAGACTTATTGATTACCAGCTTAACTGGGACGTATTGATGTCAGCCCTTGTGCATTACGATATAGAACCTGTTTTTGAAGGCAAAGGAGGCGAGAGAAATAGGAATCTTTTTGGTTTGCTGAACAGGGTTATAGGGTTTAGTAAAAAAAGTTGCCCCACATTGCCAATGGGTGAAAATCATATTGATTTTGTAATCAACACGGTTATGCGGAAATATAACTACCGAAAAGGAGAAAGAGAGGCCCGTCATATTTTTCACTGTATTAAACACCATGTGGGTTTTTTTCTCACCACCGATTTTGGTCTTATCGAATTATTTAACCAGAGGAAACACGTATTGCAGGAATATCCTGAATTTTCATCTATAAAGCTTGAAATAATACGCCCTTCGGTATTAGAACATCAGGCATTGAAAGGTTCAGAAGGGTAACGAATACAAGGAGTGTTCAGTATGAAAGGGTTCTTTAAGAAGGTTCTCATTATCAATCTTGATGAGAGGAGGTATTATACTGAAGACATTCCTGATGAGGTCTACAGAAACTTCCTTGGTGGTAAAGGCCTGGGCATTTATCTGATGCTCAAAAGGAACAGGCCTCTCATTGATGCTTTTTCTCCTGATAATAATTTCATAATAAATGTAGGTCCAGTAAATGATACCAGTATCTGGGGGTCAAGCAGGTACGGTGTTTTTACAAAAAGTCCTCTCACAGGATACTTCTCTCACTCCTATTCTGGAGGAAACGTTGCCGAACCGATAAGCAGAACAGGTTTTGATGCAATCATCCTTGAGGGAGCCAGTTCAGACCCTATTTTTCTTCTGATAAGCGATGAGCATGTAGAATTTCACGATGCCACAAAGATATGGGGCTCAGATACATATCAAACTCAGGATTTCCTTGCAAAGAGGATAGGTAAAAAGGATACAGGAACATTGGTTATTGGTCCGGCCGGTGAAAATATGGTGAGGTTTGCCAGTGTAGTCAATAATTCCTGGAGATGTGCCGGAAGAACCGGTGTTGGGGCTGTGTTAGGCTCAAAAAAGGTAAAGGCACTTGTCTTTTATGGAAAACAGCATAGGGAGACAGCCAACCCGGAAGCTATAAAAGGATTTCGCAATGCATTACTTGAGAAGGCAAAAACCCATCCTTCTGCGAATTTTTTTAAAAACGTAGGTACGCCTGGCCTGGTTTCAATAATAAACACACTGGAAGCCTTTCCAACACGCTACTGGCATGAAGGCAGGATGGAAGGGTGGGAAGAGATTAGCGCTGAGGCATTACATGCTCACTATTCTGTGAAACCACATGCATGCCGCCGTTGTCTGCTTGCCTGTGGAAGGTTAACAAGGGTAAACAAAGGGAGATATGCAGGGCTTACGATTGAAGGTCCGGAATATGAGACGATATATGCCTTCGGGGGACTTTGCCTGATAAAGAGTCTTGATGGAATCATATATTTGAATGATCTGTGTGACAGGCTGGGAATGGATACCATTACCGCTGGTAACCTTGCTGCTTTTGTAATTGAAGCTTCGCGTATGGGCAAGATCAGAGAGAACATAGATTACGGGGATGTAGAGGGTATTGCTGCGCTACTTTATAAGATCTCACTGAAAGAAGGCATAGGGGGAATATTAGCCGAGGGCATTGTTCATGCTGCACATGAATGGGGACTGGAAGATTTTGCCATACACGTGAAAGGAATGGAACCAGGGGGGTACGACCCGAGAATCTTCAAGGGAATGGGTCTTGCATATGCTACTTCAGACAGGGGAGCCTGCCATTTACGCTCAACATTTTTCAGGGCAGAAATCACAGGGATAATCCCTCCTGATCAGATTGAGGGAAAAGCGGAAGTTTTTATAGATTTTGAAGACAGGCTCACATTGCAGGATTCTTTAATTTTATGCAGGTTTTACCGGGACCTGTATCTCTGGGATGAACTGGCATATATCGTTGAGATTACAACAGGTATGAAAACAAGGAAAGAGGACCTTCAGAGAATTGCTTCTCACGTCCAGAATGCGACGAGGGTTTTTAATATCAGGGAAGGACTTACAAGGGCCGATGATAGGCTCCCCCCCCGTTTCTTTGATGAGGGGATCGGTTCAAAGAAGAGTGTCATCACAAGAGAGGAACTTGAACGGTTAAAGGATGACTATTACAGGTTAAGAGGGTGGGACACAAACGGTATCCCCCTTGAGGATTTGCCTCTCAACCTGTAAAAACTTATGCAGCTACCCTCTCTCTTTTAAGAATTTTACCCCGGGCACTGATTACAACCTTTTCCATTGGAATCTGTTCCCCCGCAATGGCCATACCCTGCTGGATAATGGCAGGCATTTTTGAGCAACAGGGAACCTCCATGATCAGGACAGTTACACTCTGAATATCGGCATTCTTAAAAATCTCTGCAAATTTATTAATGTATTCTTCGGTATCATCAAACTTGGGGCACCCAATCAATACTGTCCTGTTTTTCAAGAAATCTTTATGAAAGCTTGGATAGGCAACAGGTGTACAATCTGATGCTACGAGAAGATGTGCTCTTTTCAGAAACGGAGCGGTTGGAGGAACAAGCTTTATCTGGACAGGCCAGTGGGTGAGGGTCGAGGTTGTACTCGTTTGTGTAGTAGGTTGGTTCACAGCTTCGCAGGGAGAGGAAAATATCTGCATCTGTGTTGAAGGGCAACCACAGGGTAATACTTCAGCGTTAAGTGTTGAGTGTTCAGCCTTCAGCGTCTGAAAAGTTTCTTTGTGTTTCAGGTGATGTTCTACGGCTTCAGGATCAAAGGCTTCTGTTGCCCGTTCTACGATTTTGAGTGCCCCTTCAGGGCATTCTCCGATACACGCACCAAGTCCATCACAATAAC
>CAIJOT010000191.1 GCA_903822335.1 uncultured delta proteobacterium | reverse complement strand
TTACTAAAGCAACCTTCCGTTCCATAAAGTGATTCCCCCATGCGTTAACTATTTTGTTATATATTTGAGCTGTTCCTTCATTACCTTGCCTGCCGGGTTTCTCGGGAGGTTATCGACAAATTCTACAAATTTCGGAACTTTATAAACTGCAAGGCGTTCTGCAACGAATTTCTTGATCTCTTCTTCAGTGGCACTCTCACCAGTCTTCAGAGCAATAACAGCCTTTACCGCTTCTCCCATAACTTTATCAGGGACCCCCACAACTGCTACTTCCAATACCTTCGGGTAGTTGAATATTACATTTTCCACTTCGAGAGAGTATACCTTTTCTCCACCTCTGTTGATCATGTCTTTTTTCCTGTCTAAGAGGTAGATGTACCCCTCATCGTCAATCTTGCCTATATCGCCAGTATGGAACCATCCATCTGTTATGGCTGATTTAGTTGCTTCCGGATTTTTCCAGTACCCTTTTGTGATTTTTGCACTTTTCAGTACGATTTCTCCTATATGATTGGTTGGCAACTCCTCACCTTCATCGTCTACTATTTTTGCATCTACCAATGGGAGCATTTTACCAACTGATCTCATTCTTTGAAATAACTCTTCAAAAGGAACTGCGGTATCGTTGCCATGCGTTTCCGTCATGCCATAACCTATTGTCATTTTAAGATGTGGTAGTTTATTGAGAATACCTTTTACCATTTCTTCGGTAGCTGCGGAACCGCCTAAAAATGCCAATCTAAAAGAACTAAAATCATACTTATCAAAATCAGGATTATTAACCATTAACCAGAGGATATTTATGACACTGATAATGGACGTTACTTTTTCCTTTGACATAATCTCTAAAAATTCTTTTACTTTAAAAATCCTCATATAGACACATGGAATACCGCTGAAAATAGCAGAGAGCATTACTATTGCCAGGCCTGTTACATGAAAAAGCGGGACACAACATATAACTTTATCTTTAGGTTCATAACCCATAACATCCGTTACCTGCATTGCTGTCGCTATGAGGCCTCTGTGATGGAGAATGGCCCCTTTTGGTTTACCAGTGGTACCGGAAGTATACATGATCAGGGCGTCATCTGACTCCGATAGTTTTGCCCGGGTAAATATGTCTTCTTTGTTTTCCTTCAATACTGAAAAAGGGAGAGTTCCTTTAGGCGCATCAATGCCATTGAAGAATATCTTCTCGACAGTTTTTAACTGATCTCGGACAGAGCTGATATAAGGCCAATATTCCTCATCAACAATGAGTATCTTACTTTCTGAATTGTTGATTTCATAGGCTAATTCCTCACCTTTAAAACGCGTATTGAGAGGAACAGCGATGGCGCCCAGTTTCATCAGTGCGAAAAAACTTAATGGGAATTCCAGTTCTACACCTAAGAGTATGGCGATATGATCTCCTTGTTTTACTCCATGTTTCTGAAGTCCAGCTGCAATTCTGTTAACTATCTGATCAAATTCTTTAAATGTTAAACACCAGTTGTCGCAAATAAACCCTTCTTTGTCTGGATATTTTTTAACCGTATTTTCCAGCATTTCTACAACATTTTTCGGTCTGTTTTTGAAAACCTTTCCTTTAAAATCAGGCCATTCTGCTTCTATAATCTCCCATCCCATCTTGCTTTTCAGTTTTTCCATATTATTATCCCACCTCCACGCTCATCTTTTACCCTTATTACTTGGGAATATATCTTAACTGTCCCTTAATCACTTTGCCAGCCTGGTTTCTTGGGATAGCCTCTATAAATTCCACGAACTTTGGGACCTTGTAATCCGCGAGACGTTCGGCACAGAATTGTTGAATCTCCGCTGCTGTGGTACTTTCACCCGGTCTTAAAACAATCACAGCCTTCACGACCTCCCCTAAGATTATGTCCGGAACCCCTACAACCGCTGCATCCAGTACCTTTGGGTAATTAAAGATGACATTTTCCACTTCAAGGGAGTATATCTTTTCTCCACCTCTGTTGATCATGTCTTTTTTCCTGTCCAGCAAGTAGAGAAAACCTTCATCATCGAACTTGCCTATATCGCCAGTATGGAGCCATCCATCAGCAGTAATAGCTGTCTTTGTAGCTTCAGGATTTTTCCAGTAGCCTTTTGTGATTTTTGGGCCCTTAATGATAATTTCACCTACCTGTCCTGTCGGCAGTTCGTTGCCATTGTCGTCCACAATTTTTATATCGACCAGAGGAAGTACTTTCCCTATACCTTTTATCTTACGAAGGGCATCTTCATAGGGTGTCGATGTGTCATAACCATGACCTTCTGTGAGCCCGTATCCCACACTAAGGTTCAAATGGGGAAGTTTAGCCTTAATTCCATTCACCATCTCCTCAGTGGCTGGGGAGCCGCCGAGCAGGGCTACATTAAAGGAACTAAAATCATATTTATCAAAATCAGGATGATTGATCATGAGCCATATTATATTGATGACACTTACAATCTTTGTTACCTTTTCAAAAACCATGATTTCAAGGAAGTCCTTTACCTTGAAAGTTTTCATATAGACACAGGGGGTTCCGGTAAACACAGAAGAAAGCACAACCATGGCAAAACCGGTGATATGAAAGAGAGGGACACAGCAAATTAGTTTATCCCCGGGTTTAAGCATTATAAAATCACTCACGTGCATTGCAGTGGCTATGAGACCCCGGTGATGGAGTATTGCACCTTTTGGCTTCCCTGTGGTACCGGAGGTATACATGATTACAGCACTATCTGTTTCGGAAGGATAGTGTTGAGTGAATGTATCATCCATATTCTCTTTTAACGCGGAAAAAGCAATAGTGCCTTGCGGAATACTGATCCCATTAAAGTATATCTTTTCTATAGTCTTTAACCTGTCCCGCACTGAATCGATGTAGGTCCAGTACTCCTCGTCAACTATGAGTACCTTACTTTCTGAATCGTTTATCTCATATGCTAACTCTTCACCCTTGAACCTCGTATTGAGTGGTACAGCTAAGGCACCTAATTTCATCAGTGCAAAAAAACTCAACGGGAACTCTATTTCTATACCCATAAGTATGGCAACACAATCACCTTTCTCTACGCCAACCTTTTGTAAACGAGCAGCTATCCTGTTGACTATCGCATTGAATGCACCGAATGTTAATCTCAAATCATCGCGAATAAAACCCACGTCATCTGCATGGTTTTTCACTGTGTTTTCAAGCATTTCCACTAAGCTCTTCGGTCTATTTTTAAAAATCCTTCCTTTGAAATCAGGCCACTCTTCCTCAACTATTTCCCAGCCCATTTTACTTTCTAATGTTCCCATGTTACCCCTGAATTTTACATCCTCTCTACAATCACTGCAAATCCCTGACCACCACCTGCACAGAGGGTTGCAAGGCCTATGGTAAGATCCCTCTTTGCCATTTCATGGAGAAGGGTTACCACAAGACGTGCACCTGTTGCTCCTAC
This sequence comes from uncultured delta proteobacterium, assembly GCA_903822335.1. Taxonomy (GTDB): domain Bacteria; phylum Desulfobacterota; class Syntrophorhabdia; order Syntrophorhabdales; family Syntrophorhabdaceae; genus CAIJOT01. Next base: position 8 of record CAIJOT010000191.1, on the reverse strand, counting down.
AGGGTGAC
>CAIJOT010000190.1 GCA_903822335.1 uncultured delta proteobacterium | reverse complement strand
GGGATCGGTTTTATCTCGATCTTACCTGTTGTAAGATCTACAATAGCTACTTTTCTGTCTAATGACATGTTATTTTTCCTCCTTCTTCTCTGATATCTTGGCCCACTGCTCGTTTGCCAGTTTCTGGCTTGTCTCCCATACCGGGCCTTTTATGCGGGGGAAGCCAGATTTTACCCAGAAAATACGCCATTCAGAACCGCACTTCGGGCATTTTGTCTTTGTCTGTCCAGGTTCCGGGGTAATTCTGGATGTGCAACTTGGATTCATGCATCTAACCTGACCATACGTCCTCGTACTTCTCAGGCTTTCTGCTGTTGATAATTTGTCTTCTGCCATTGCTATCCTCCTTTTACTTAAAAGAATTTGTATTAAACAAAACAGCCAAGCTGTTGAGATTCCGCTTCACGTGGTGAACTTTCCTCACACCAATAAGGATAATGAACACATGCGCATCACTTTTCTTCAGGCTACCTTACGGGCTTTAAAAGCCTTGTAAGCCTGGTTAAAAACCATCATGGGATGCATGATTTTTGCTCCGGTACCCGCCTGGACCTGGAGCCCGCACCCCCCACAATCTGTAGCCACGACGTCGACCTGGGCGGCTTTCACTTCCTCCCAGACCTTATTCGCGATCTCTTTCGAACGATCGAAGTTCTGCTTTTTCATTCCATACGACCCACCCATGCCGCAGCAGTTCGTGTTTATACCCACTATTTCCAGGCCAGGTATCAGCTTCATGAGATCGACCGCAGCAGTGAGGTTCTGTACCTTCAGATGGCATGGGTTGTGGTAAAAAACCCGCAGACGAACCTCTCCGAGTTCGGTATTCAGCTTGCCCTGATTATGCAAGCGGAGGAGATATTCACTTGCGTCGTATACGCGATTTGCCACGAACCTCGCTTCTTCGCTATCAAAGAAGGGTAACCCCTCCTTACGTAACATCATGTTGCAGCTTGGACAGGTGGTGAGGATGTCATATCCTGATGCCGCGGCCTTTGTGAGGGTTTTTACATTGAAGTCGAAGTTCTTCTTTGCCCCTCTCAGATTACTGTTCGCCATCTGGGGCATACCACAGCACTTCGTATTCGGGACTATGACTTCAAAGCCGTTCTTTTCCATCACCTCAATAAAAGATTTTCCGATATCAGGGCCATAGTAGTCTGCAAAACAGCCGGTGAAGTAAACGATCTTGTTAGTCACGACGCCCTCCCTTGAGCCAGTGTCTGAACGTCTTTCGATGGAATGCAGGAAGGTTGGAGTTCCGGTGCACCCCTGTGAAGAACTGCATCATAGTTTTCACAATGGGGAGTTGTGTCATCCAGGTGGAGAACGGGGCTGTCAAAGTACCAAGTTTGGCAAGAAGTTCGGGATCGTCGAGCATCCTCTTCTTCCAGCTTCGGCCGTGCTTTTCATAATGTTCCAGTTGGGATTTCCAGAGCAATGTCGGGATATCGATGTCAACAGGGCATTCTACCTGGCAGCGTCCGCAATGGAGACAGACATCAACTGAAGGGAGCCATCCCTGGAGGAATCCAAGGAGATAATTTTTTGGGCTGTAGACCATGCCTCTTTCGAGTAATACATG
>CAIJOT010000189.1 GCA_903822335.1 uncultured delta proteobacterium | reverse complement strand
GCTTGATATCGTGACTGGAGACCCGGTTGCATCCCAGATGCGTACATTGTGTGATGAAGATGCTATTGATTCCATCCCCAACGGAGGATGTGCCGCTGGTGTGTCCGGACTCACCTTTCTTCCCGATGGAACGATTATGCCATGCAGGAGATTGAATATATCGATTGGTAATGTGTTGAAAGACTCATTGAGGGAGGTATGGGCAACCTCAAAGGTTTTGAATTTGCTCCGAAATAAGGCTAAATATAAAGGGAAATGTGGTGTATGTAAGAGGTGGGCTCTTTGCAGAGGCTGCAGGGCAATAGCCTATGCCTATGCTCAGTCGAAAGGAAAGGATGATTTCCTCGCAGAAGATCCGCAATGCTTTATTGAAAGTGCTGAGTGAGGTTTTTTATCTGGTTACACCACGTGGATGCTGCTGCATATAGTCGATTACTTTTGGTAATGCCTTTTTGAACCAGGGCGTATAAGTTTCTGGATGATTTTTCATATCTTCTCTTAACTTTTCTATCGTAATGAACTTCCAGTTTTCTATTTCATCTTTATTGGGTTTTACCTTACCATCGTAAATTCCTAAAAAGACGTGGTCTATTTCGTTCTCACCGTACTTCTTATCGTAATGTGCTTTATAATGAAAGGAAAACAAATGTTTTAATCCGCACGTGAATCCCAACTCTTCTCGAAGGCGTCTTTTCGTGGCTTCCTCTAAGCTTTCATCTTTTTCTGGATGAGAGCAGCAGGCGTTTGTCCAGAATCCTGGCCATGTTTTTTTCAGATTTCCCCTCTTCTGAATGAGTATTTGACCGCTTTTATTGAAGATGAATAGAGAAAATGCACGATGGAGTTTTGCCGGAATGAAATGGCAATCTTCTTTTTCTTCATACCCTATTTCTTTATCGTTCTTGTCAACAAGGATAAGCATATATGCAGGCGCAAAAATATTTCTGACCTTATTTCCTCCTTGAGTGAGCTGATTTAATTCACTGGTTTTGAAAGAAGCTTATCCATTTTGAGCTCTTATCTTTTGATAGATTTCAAAAATATTCGGCACCCATTTCCGGCCAATTGCATGAGGTCATGGGTAAGACTCTTCAACTCATTCATTTCCTTGTCCTTTCCTGGCAAGATGGAATAGTCAGAAAAGACTTTTGTTTCATACATCTCCTCCTTGACCAGGGAAATATAGGATGTCCCTTTGTCATCGATTATACTCTTCTGTATTCCAACACGAACGAAAAAGTGAACACTCCTTACATTTGTCAGTTTTATTCCTTTCGATCAAGTATTGCTTTCCAAACATATTTGTGACGTTGTTCTCCGTCATTTCAATAATACATGGAGGAGTTTTTGATTTGCAGCCGTGCCTATTGTCGCAGTTTATGCAGTATCCCGTTTTTGTTTTGATAAGTACTCCCTTTTTGATAACCTGAGTTTATAAAAATGGTTTTTGGACTGTCAATAGAAAAGTCACACAACTCTATCAGTTTTCCCCTTTGAGGAATGCAGGAGGAAGTTTTATTTAGTTTTTCATGTAGGCACGATTTAATCAAAAGAATTCCTCGAAGCTCTGCTTCGGAGTAAGAATCCAAAATTCAGAATGGGGAGTAAAATATCTTCAAAAAAATTCTGACTTCTGACTACTGTATTCTGTATTCCAGATACCTCGCAGCTCTGCTGCGGGGTAGTTCATTTCTTAAGGCTCTTCATCGCCTGCAACCACCTCAAAGGCGTTTACAACTTCTTCGTGTATGGTGCATGGGCGATTTGTCTTTATATTAAGGTAAACCCAATTTGTCTCTGCCTTGGCCAACAACTTTAAATTGTCTGCTCGAATAATTTTATATTTTCGAAGAGACCTTGCTCTACTTATGTTTGCAACCCATGTGAGAATAGAAATTTTGTCACCAGAAAAGGCGGGGGTGAAGTATTCAATATAATGAGACCGAACCACCCATGTGACGCCTAAGCCTCTGTATTCCTTTATGCCGAAACCCTGCGCTTTTGAATGCAATATTGCAACATCTTGCATCCACTTTATATACGCAACATTATTGACATGACCATTTACATCAACGGTATCTTCAGTG
>CAIJOT010000188.1 GCA_903822335.1 uncultured delta proteobacterium | reverse complement strand
GAAGGTTGTTCTCCGGTAGTCAAGTCCTACTGAGCCTCCGTAACTATCATAACTATTACTCTTGCCGTCAAAATCACCCTTCTCGTAAAAGAGTTCGGGAACAAGACTCACTGTTTTTGTAAGCATATGCGAGTAACTGATACTCCCTGTATGGGTGATGCCATCCTGCTTGAGATCTGAATTGAGATCGCCTATCGCATCTTTATCTATATTGGTAAATGCGATTTTATAGGAGAGCGAAAAGCTTGTGTCGAGGATATTCCCGAACGTGATCTTTCCCCCGTAAAACTCAGTTCTGGTAGATCTTCTGTAAAGCGCATAAGGGTTTTGCCAGTTTTTTGCAAGAAAGGAGTAGAAGCCATGGACATCAACAAAGCTTTTCTGCAAGCGGTTTGTTAGTCCTATTGAAAGACTACCAGGTTCCAGCACAGTATTAATATAGAAATCAAGAGCACCTTTTTCTTGGCCATCTCCACCAGGAGTAACTTTTACATTAAAAAAAGGTACAGGTAAGAAGATCGTGGTTGCCTTAGGTTTCGCATATATGCTTGTAATAGATCTGTTCCCATTTCCCCACAGGTTATCTGCTCTTGTAAGTAACGCAAAGTTTGCTCCTACCGTAATATCATACTTTTCAGCATAGGAAGGCATGGAAAGAATAAACAACAAAAGAATAACAAAGAATAACCTTTTTATCATATACTCCCCCTTCACGCCATGGCGAAGGAACAATCAGATTCCTCACTATCCTGGACGACTTGTCCCTATAGTATAAAATCCTGATGGGACAATTTGCAATATATAGCATATTTGATATGTTTCTGAACGTCTATAAAAAATATAAACCACTTACAAAGATGGGAGCATGGGCGAGGTGTTTATACTTTTTGTGCCTTCATCATCTCGTCAAACACAGATACCCCATCTCTTCTGCTTTCGTATCGAGGGTACCGAGAATGGCGATGGTTTTGGTCATGGTGGATCTCCCTGTGCAAAACTATCCTGAATGTCCGGAGAAACTAAGATGGTTTTTGTTGTTCCCTGTCTTGTTACCCTTTTGCCTTCTGTGTTTTTTTCTTAACCGCTGTCTTTTTTACAACCTTTGTTTTCTTTACCCCTTTGTTCTTTGCAGTATCCATAGCTTTCTGTTTTTCATACCTTGCCATAACAATCATTTCTGCCTCAAACCAATGCTCAAGGTCTCTCCCATGCAACCATTCATCCCTTTCATACAGTTCATGGGCTACTTTTGCTATTTCGTCATATAAATCCATAGAACACCTCCATAAAAATAATATACATTAAAAAAATACATTAGGCAATCCTCCATATAGGACGTATAGAATAGTGTAACCTATTTTCTTCCCTAATACATTGTAAATATTGCCTTATAAGTTAAATAAAGCAATTCCGTTCCTCATTGTAATGCCTTATCCATTGGGTAATAACTTTTTCTGCTTATTCAAAGGACTCAAAATTGTGAAGCCATACACATTCCCTATATCCGAAACCCCCACTGGCAGAAGCAATCGGGCGGATGGTCGGGTGGTGCAAAAATACATTCCACCTTAATATCCTGATTGATTGCCCCGCGGGTCCATACCCCGAAGCTTGCTTCGAGATGGTTTTCATGTTGTTATCTCGCCTTTGATACCCCGTGGTTTACCGCGGGGTAGTTCATTTCATGGGCAAAGGATTCAAATTCTCTTTTATGCATGTCACGGCAGTAAAATTCAGGCAAGCCGCGTTTTACTCGTGCAACCTGTGTGACACATTGAGGGACGGTGATGATAACTTCATCTTTTTTTTCTTCAATCTGGAAACCCACAATCATCGTCCAGGGACAATACTGCATTGCCCTGGCAAACCCCTTTAACCCTTTTTCCTTGATGTGAAATCGGTGAACAATGTCTTTTGCCGACATACCAGCAATTTTTCCCCAGACAACCCCATCTATATATTCTGCTGCTTTACGGTCATATTTCTCTTCCACAGCGAGGAACCAGAATCCATCAACAACCCGGTAGTGCCAGAGCAGAAATTTAAGGTAATTTTGAAGCTCCGGAGCTTCCATGCCTTCAAGTATTCCTAAATCCATGACACCTCTATGTGACCGTTTTTTATCTTATACACGATTTTGAATTGCTTCTACAAGAAGTTGTTCTACAATATGTTCTTGGTTAAAAGTCAGCCATTGAGGCTTAAAGGTTAACGGGCCTGTTACCCAAATCCTTTTTCGTCAAAGCCTACCCCATGCGATCCGAAAGGTATTCTCTCTGTTCGCTGGTGCTCCTTTCGGGAACACCTTCCAGACCAAATACAGCTACGGATGGGTTTCGGCAACAAGCTGCAAAGATGCGATCCCAATTCCCTCGTCCTTAAATGACATAGCTAAAAAATTCCTTGACAAGTTCCTGAAATAACAGGAAAATGGAATGTATGGTGGTGGTGGGGATAATGAAAAACGCTACAATGAAAGGTCTGATCGCATTTGATTTTGGGAGCTCTGTAAAGAGTAAAGATTTGGCCCCATATCCCCCGATATAATGAAGTATCTTAGGACAGATTATGAATAAGCTGATTGCAATCATAGATGATGAACCTGACATTTTAGAGCTTGTCTCCATCAATCTTAAAAAAGCGAGTTATCGGGTTAAGGAGTTTCCCGATTCGGAGTCTTTTTTCAGATCTCTCGCTGCCGAAACCCCTGATCTCATTATACTGGATCTCATGCTCCCCGATATGGATGGATTCGAGGTATGTAAATTCCTTAAAAGCCAGTACAAGTATACCTCCATCCCTATAATCATGCTCACTGCGAGGGCAGAAGAAACCGAAAAGGTTCTCGGTCTGGAACTTGGTGCCGATGATTATGTAACAAAACCTTTTTCACCGAGAGAGCTTGTGGCAAGGGTAAAGGCGGTCCTGAGAAGAAATATCCCGAAAGAGGAGACAAAAAGGATTAAAATAGGGGACATTCTCGTTCTTGATCCTGAAAAATACGAAGTTGAGGTGGAAGGCAAAAGAATAGAACTTACCTCAACAGAATTCAAAATATTGCAACTGCTTTCATCAAAAAAGGGGTGGGTATTCTCAAGAGAACAGATACTAACGTATCTCTGGGGGGATGATAAAAAAATGGTACTGGACAGGACTGTGGATGTGCATATCAAGCATCTCAGAGAAAAGCTCGGCAAAGCCGCGATATTTATAAAAAACATCAGGGGCGTAGGGTATAAGTTGGAAGAGTAGAAACCAGCATCCGGCATCAGGAGTTGTAGAATTCAATATGAAGATATCTTTATTTTCGAAGATATTCGGTGGATGTCTTCTCATTATTGTACTCCTTTCTATCCTTATCCCCTTGCTTTCATTCAATTCGATAAAAACACAGTATGTTAATACCTTTGCAGACAACCTCAAAAACCTTGCCATTGCTTTAAAGCCGGACGTAACTTCACTTCTGGAAAAACAAAAATTTCAGGAATTAGATGCTCACGTAAAGACGTTAAAAAATCTGATTCACTCAAGAATCACTGTGATTAACAGGGAAGGAAAAGTCTTAGCCGATTCGGAAAAAGACCCGAAAACCATGGAAAATCACAAAATGAGGCCGGAAGTATTGGATGCCCTGTCGGGTGATGTCGGCAAATCATTACGATTCAGCGTAACAGTTGAAGAAGATATGTTGTACGTTGCCCTCCCCATAGAGAAAGACGGCAGGTTATTAGGAGTTATAAGGATCAGCACCTTGCTCAAACAGATCAACTCTTTGCTTAATGAGCTGAAAATACACATTTTGTGGATAGCCCTCATCATGACAATCCTCTCCCTTGTGATAGCCTTCATGCTTTCAAGGGGAGTAGCAAGGCCTGTAAAAACACTGGTTCAGGCTGTAAGAAAAATATCACAGGGGAACTTTGACGCGAAAGTGTTTTTAAGAAACGAGGACGAATTGAAAGTGCTCGGGGATAGCATTAATGATATGGGAGAGCAGATGCGGGCTTTGTTTGCAGATATCTCAGGACGAAACGAAGAGCTTAATACAATAATTTCTTCGATGCAGGAACCGCTTGTTGTATTGGATTATGAGGGAAGGATCAAATTGAGCAATGAAAGCTTCAACGGGCTTGTACAAAATGACGGGATAGAAGGGAAATTTTACTGGGAAGCTGTAAGATCACCTGAATTCGCTGAATTGATCAAAAAAGCCGGTTCAGAAAGAATGTATTTCTCGGATGAGGTAAGAATACATGACAGGATCTTCCTGGGCAGCGTGAATTTTCTTATTTCCAGAAATGAAACCGTAGCAGTGCTCCATGATATTACAGAGCTAAAAAAACTGGAAAAGATTAAAAAGGATTTTATCGGCAACCTGTCGCATGAACTTCGAACACCTCTTACTGCAATCAAAGGCTTTGTAGAAACCCTTGAGGAAGAGGAAGACATTAAAAACCGGCGCTATCTGGAGATCATTAAAAGACATACAGACCGTCTGATGAACATAGTTCGTGATTTGCTCTTGTTATCGGAGCTTGAAGAGAAAGGTGAAATTCTGGAGTTCGAGAATGTATCTATCAGAAATATTATTGAAAACATACTGAAAATCTTTGAAAACAAGGTAAAAGAAAAGGGGTTAAAAATTATACGTAACATTCCGGATACCATACCTCAGATAAGAGTTGATCCGTTCAAAATCGAGCAGATATTCGTAAACTTGATAGACAATGCTATCAAATACACTGAAGAAGGAGAAATTACCATTTCAATCACCAATAATGATACCCATGTCATGATTGAAATCGTAGATACGGGGATAGGAATACCCGGTGATCATCTCTCTCGCATTTTTGAACGATTCTATGTAGTAGATAAATCACGCTCCAAAAGACTCGGCGGAACCGGTCTGGGTCTATCCATTGTAAAACATATTGTGAACTTGCATGGTGGCACAATTGACGTTGAAAGCACCCCAGGTAAAGGAACAAAATTTACCGTAACCCTGCCAACCAATCTCAACTGAAAAATTAACCAAGATTTAACCTAATTTTCATATCAACATAACACTCGACATCTATCATTGGTTCATAAGACAAAAAGAGGAGGCATTATGAACATCTTATACTATAACCCGGGCAGATGTTTGATTGGAAGGCGGCTTCTAACATCAATAAAATCAGAGAGACTCGCAAACAATATTGCTATACATCGTAATCTCGACAAATTTTCTGATAGACTCCGACAACAAGGAAATGACAAAACAATACCCATCATCTTGGCTCCAAAAGAAGAAGATCTCTTGGATATTTATTTTATCAAACACCTTTTTTGTAAAACCCCGTTCATCTTGCTTTTACCCGATAGGAAAAAAGATACTATGGCTGTAGGTTATAGATGTAAACCTCGTTTCATGTTTTATATGGATACGAATTTCGCAGAAATTACAGAGGCATTACATGTTTTAAAAGAGAGTACAAATTTTCGGCAGGAACCCGACGAGCATGAGTATCATAAGTTTGCTGCATAGCTTATGCTGAAGGAATCCTGTGTTAATTAGAGGGATTGCCTTTCCCTTCATCGATTTCGAGAATAAAGTCCTTTACTTTTTGTTTTATTTGATCCCTTACCTTTCTTGTCTTATCAAGCTGCTCCTCATGAGTGCCGGTAAAAGATGAAGGATCTTCAAGCGTCCAGGAGAGCCGGGTGGCAAAACCTGGAAAAAGAGGACAGTGCTGGAGAGCCGTCTCATCGCAAACGGCGATAACGTAACGAAAAAGTTTGTCTTTTATGTAGAGATCAAAAACACTTTTTGTTGTGTTGTGAGAAATATCAATACCTATCTCTTTCATCACTTCAACTGCAAGAGGATTAATACTTCCTGGCTCAATGCCGGCGCTCTCAACCTGAAACCTTTCTCCTCCAAGGATTTTCAGAAATGCTTCTGCAATTTGGCTCCGTGCAGAGTTATGGATGCAGGTAAATAAAACGGTTATTTTTTCCATCACGATACCTCCTCGTTGCTTAATTCAAACAGCCATATTATTTTTAGCAGTGGATTGTTAATGTATTATTGATAGTCTGTTAATTTATCGTTAACCCCATTAATGCATTTCAATAAACACTCCTGTAGCGTTAGGCTTATCACGGCTTTTTCTTAACAACCCTTAAAATGAATAATAAGATTGCGGTTACATGGTGCACCCCCTCTTATTTTTCATTACTGGTACTCAAAT
>CAIJOT010000187.1 GCA_903822335.1 uncultured delta proteobacterium | reverse complement strand
TTTATTGCCCCGCGGGTCAATACCCCGAAGCTTGCTTCGAGATGGCTTCATGCCGTTGGCTCGCTTTTGATACGCCGTGGCTTGCCGCGGGGTAGTTCATTTCCCGGTTTCATGCTTCCTCGAAATTCTTATCTCTTTTAAATTATTATCCCCCAGACCGGCCTTGATTTTGTCAATGATGAGGTTTTCCAGTTCATCTTCAGCAAAACCTAAACGCTTGGCGTATCCGCTCACCAGCTCCCGGAATGCTTGGTTCTGACGGAGAAGTTCCATCTTACGCGAGAAAACCAGCACGCCTTCCGGAATAAACCGGAAAATATCTTCCACTATTTTGAGGGAACGCTCTTCCAGACGGAGTTTCTCCTCCTCCGCACGCTTGCGCTCGGTGATGTCCTCAAAAATCACACAGAAACGTTCCTTGCTTTTACCGGGGCGATAGACGTTGCAGTAGTAAAGCTTCCCGGTCGGCTCGTGGTACATTTCAAAGCTGCTCGGAACCCCGGTCACAGCCACTTCACCATACGCCTTGATCCAGCTCGCTTCAGTGCCGGGCCATACCTCATACACTGTCTTGCCCCGTACTTCCTCGTTCGTCACACCCGTGATACGCTCATATGCATCGTTGATAAAGACAAACCGGTAGCTGATGAAGTTACCGTCCTCGTCGAAAACAGATTCAAACAAGACAAAGGCGTTAATCATACGCTTGAAGAGCGCTTTCAGCTCGCGCTCGCTTGTCTGCAGCGCCTCCTCTACCTGCTTGCGGTCCGTGATGTCCTGGTATACTGTCTGAAATTGCTTTTCGCCGTTCCAGAGTATTTCCTTGCGGAAGACCTGGAGATGGCGGACTTCACCATTTTTCCTCACGATGTTTACTTCATATTCGGACGGATCATGATCACCTTGCCGTCTTTTCTCCATTCTTATCTGAAACTCTGCATAGCTCTCCGGAGTATAGCGCTTCTTAACGGGTGTCGTTCTCAGTTCCTCAATGCTGTCGTATCCATAAATATTTAGCATAGCACGGTTGGCATAAACTGTCTCACCTTCTATGGTCACAATGCGCACCCCCAGCGGGGAATCATCCAGAGACCGGCGGAAGTTCTCTTCGCTCTCCCGCAGGGCCTCCTCCGCCCGCTTGCGCTCGGTGATGTCGGTAAAAGTTCCTAAGACGCTGATAATTCTTCCTACATCATCCTTTATGGCATCTGCACGCAGAAAAACGGGGAACCTACGCCCGCTCTTGGATATCATCTCTGTCTCACCTTTCCATGACCTGCCGTTCATAATTGAATCGAAGACTTCGCGGGCTGTATCACTACTTGAAAAGGCTACAGGACCACCACCTGCAGCCTCAAGTTCCTCCGCAGTGTATTCAAACAAATCGGTAAAGGACTTGTTCTGATAGAAATGGTGCCCCTGGAGGTCTGACATCCCGATTGCATCACTGGCACTTTCGACTGCCTTCTTAATGAGAAGAAGCGCCTCCTCCGCCCGCTTGCGCTCGGTGATGTCCTCAATTGTACCCTCATAGTAGGATATGTTGCCTTGTGTATCCATTACAGTGTGGGCGTTGATTGAAACCCAGATTGTCTCTCCACCTTTTTTATAAAGTTGTGTCTCGAACTTTTCCACCACTCCTTCCCTGGAGAGGATTCTTTGAAAGATTTCTCTATCTTCAGGATTGACGTATATCTGTATTGCAAGGTCAGTCACACTATTGATTAATTCTTCCGGTGTGTCATACCCATACATCCGGGCAAGGGCAGGATTCGCACTTAGAATGCGTCCCTCAGGGGTGGTTTGATAGATTCCGAGAATCGCATCATTGAAGATATTCCGGTATTTCTCCTCGCTCTCCCGCAGCGCCTCTGCCGCCTGCTTGCGGTCGGTGATGTCCTCTATTGTCCCATCGTAATTGCGAATATTCCCCTGTTCATCGCGTAGTGCGTTTGCATTGATGGAAACCCAGACCAGCCCTTGTGTCGGGTGTTTGAATTGGACCTCAAAGCCTTTCACCTTTTCCTCTGAGGCGATGCGTTTTCGAAGCCGCAATCTGTCTTCCGGGTTTGCATAGAGCTGATTCGGGATATCGGTCACCTTTTCTATCATCTCTTCAGGCGACGCATATCCGCATATCGCCGCGAAGGCCGGGTTGATGATGATAAAACGGCCTTCAGGAGTGGTCCGGTAAATACCTTCAACGGTATTTTCAAAAATATTCCGGTATTTCTCCTCTGCCTGGAGGAGCTCCTTTGTTTTCCTGTACTTGTACTCCCTCCTGAAATAGAGTAAAGAGACAGTGAGGAAAAGAAATATGATGAAACCTGTAATGGTGGAGAGGATGAAATACCCGTATAATGACTTCAGGATTGCATCTTTCTCCTGCCCAACAATGACTGACCAGCCAATCCCCTTTACAGATGCAATGGATACATGGGAGATGCTGTCCTTTTCTTTTGCATCTGCAATCTCCATATTGGTAATGACCCCAACTGCCTTTTCCCGTACGTGCACATCAGGGTATTTTGTTATGTTCTCCTCATAGGGGATAGTATTACTAAATATGATGTTTCCTTCCTGGTCGAGGAGGGCAATACTCTTTTCGGGATCTACTATATTTTCCTTGATGAAGGTGGCAAAGAAGGGGGTGCGCTGGGCAGCGCTCAGTATCCCGATGACTTTGCCTTGTCTATCAAATACCGGTACAGATACGGCAACAGCGAGACCCTTTTCCAGGACAATCAAACGGAATACTGTAGAAATATAGGGTCTCCATTTCCTGCTTACCCCCTTATACCAGTCACGGTAGGCAAGGTTCTTACCAAATCCCGCTCTGTCCACCGGGTAGTTGGCCCAGAGGGTTCCATATTGGTCGGTGATAAAGAGGGCGTCTATTTCAGTATGATGCTCGCTTAAGGATTTCAGGTGATATATGGTGCGGTGAAAGTCCTTCTTCTTAACTGCATCAATAAAAAGGGGACGTTGTACATAGGATTCAATGATACTGATAGCTGCCTTCTGATGCTCATACATGAGCGAGGAGAGGAGATGCGCTGTTGATGTATTTTCAGCGATTGTATCCTTTAATCCATGCTTATAGTGGCTGCGTATGATTTGAAAGGTAATGAAAAAGGTAATAATCAAGAGAAACGCAATTATTACGGCATATAATTTCTTCCCTTCAAATAAGGTTTTCATGTTTTAAAATCCGTATCTCGTATCTCGTGAAGCGTATCTCGTATCTTAAATCTCGTATCTCGTGAAGCGTATCTCGACGCTTCACGCATAACGCTTCACGGTCTTACCCGCTTCACGCTTCACGCATCAAGCCGTTTTATCAGGTTCCTTAACATTCTTGACTCATGGTCAATTTTTTCTAAAACCTCATTTTTTATTGTCTGGTCAATGTATTGAAGTGAAAAACTTGCCTCTATTTGTGTTTCTAATTCCCCACATGAACCAAGAGCAATATATAAAAATTGACGGTATTCCTTGTTGTGATATCGATTGAAACCTTCGGCTATATTAGAAGGAATGGATATAACTGCTCTTCTCATTTGTCCTGTCAAACCATAGGTCTCCTCTTTAGGAAATTTACTTGTAATTTTATAGATATCAATCACAATATCCATTCCTAATTTCCAAATGTCCAAATCTCTAAAGTTTTCTATTTTCATTTTAAAATCCGTATCTTAAAACCCGTATCTCGTGAAGCGTATCTCGTAAAATCCATATCTCGTTACTCGTATCTCGACGCTTCACGCATAACGCTTCACGCTTCACGGTCTTACCCGCTTCACGCTTCACGAATGACGCTTCACGGGTTTCCACTATCCACAATCCGAAATCATATATCAAACACCGCCCTTAATGCTTTATCTATACGCTCCATTGTCTCCCCGGATAATGTATCCCATACCTTTACCATTCTGAAACGATGGTCTATGGGGCGTGTCTGGAGGCAGTCCCCAATCGACTTTTTTGTAAGACCATTTTCCGGAGAGGGGAGGATTTCTATGTTTGTCTTTATCCGAGCCTTCTGCTCACTCCATGATGTTATGGGAACCACCTGAATAACAGGCACCCTTTCATTGTAGATATTGTTTGTCACAACGACACATGGACGGATTTTCCCTGTTTCTGAACCTGTGGTTGGGTCAAGGTTTACATCAATAACCATGCCTCTCGCTAATGGAATCATTCAGGCCACCCACTGATGGCTGATTCTGTCAACTCTTTGAGTTCGGAATCATTTTTATATATCTCTGCGTAAAGGTCCGCAGATTGTCTGAGACTTTTTCGCTCTACTTCTTCCTTCAGGCGTTTTAAGGCTTCCCTTACCATGGAGCTCTTGTCCTTGTATCCATATAACTTATGATTTTCAAGAAATTCAACCTGCTCGTCTTTAATGCTGATTTTTGCCTGTTGCATATTTTAGCACCTCCATAAGGTCTTATATTAGCCCCTGCAATAGCCTTTATTATAGGTTCTAATAAAGAAAAAGTCAATTCTCAACTGAGATCGACGTTTCACGCTTCGCGGTCTTTAGACCCCGTATCTCGTTGCTCGTATCTCGTGAATAGTCGTCTAAAATCAGTCGTTAGTGAATAGTGAACAGTTAAAGACATTTTATTAATCCAGTAATCATTTTATTGGTTTCGTTAATGTTGGCATTGATATCCATACATTCAGCTTTCTTTAAAAAACCCAATTCCTCAGAAAGCAGAACCTGAGTCTCCAGTTCTGCTAATAACCCGAGTGCTATATACAAAAACTGTTTATATTCCTTATTATGCCTTCTCATGAAACCTTCGGCTATGTTTGAAGGTACTGACACAGCAGATCTCCGCATCTGACTGATTATTCCGTATGTCTCTTTTGCAGGAAAAGAATCCGTTGCTTGATAAATAACCTTTGCTAATTCCATACCCTTTTGCCATATTTTCAAATCCTTGAAATTCTTTATCTTATCTTCCATAACTATTGCTTCAGTGAACAGTCGTTAGTGAATAGTGGTTAGTTAAAAACCCATTCACTGCCTTCATCACCTTTCACTGCCTTTTTCACTATTCACTATTCACTGCCTTTTAAATGCCGTATCTCGTGCCTGCCCTGCTAAACCATGCGAAGTCGGTCTTGGCCAAGGCTACCCCGAAGGGCGTGGCCAGGGATTGCCGATTTCGGATTCAATTAGAAAAAATCGGATACAGACAAGAAGCCTGTCAAGTGGCTGGCCTTGTTTCTTTCGTATGCATGTACTGCATTACATAGTTTGTAAAATCAATCAGGTCTTCAAGATGATGTTCGATGACATCAACCATAAGCTTCACATCGAGATCCTCATACTGGTGGACCAGAACGTTTCTAAACCCCACCATTCCTTTCAGTTTGTCTGCCAGTTCTTTCGGAATAACACCGGCCTTTGAAAGAATTTCAAAGCTTTCCCTGCTTTCCTTGGGCAATCCGAGCTTTTTCTTTTTTATCACATGATTAGCCAAATCAATGACTTGCTCAGCAGCCCGCTGAAGATTAACGGCGATGGCGTCCTGCTTCAGGTAATCCTCTTCAAAGGCTATATCGGAATGTATGCCATAATAGAGACGAACCTGTTTTATACAGCGCTCAATACTTTCTTTTTTGTTCAATATTATGTCATTCATGCCTGATAAAACCTCCCATCTGCCACAACGCTCTCAATAATCTCAGCCCTTTCCTCATTAAGTTTCTGGTAATAAGACAGGGTAAGCATCTCGAATTCTTCAGCCGCATACAAATCACCCGTGTATATGCGACGGTCAGCAGTCACTATCTCTTTTTGAAACACAGTAGATACATTGCGCAGGTTAATGATATCCACATCCATTTTAAGAATCGACTCAAGGGCAAGATGAAGCTCTCCCATCGTCAGGTTTCCTGCCTTTTTCGATTCGTCAGGTGACAGCAACACAGCAACATCTACGTCGCTTGAGGGCCACTCATCCTCTGTACCGAAAGAGCCAAAAAGGTAGATTGCCTGTGCATCAGGGTAATACTGTAAAACCATTTTTGTAATTGTGGCCTGCCGATTTATATCATCACCTTAATAATCCTTATCATGTCACTGCCTAAAAGACAAGCAAAAGGGGGCCGGTCTTGCAATGACACATTTAGTCTTAATCCCCATGCTCCTTTTCTTAATTCTCCTGCAATTTGAATTAATTTGCAAGTGAAAATACTATTACAGAATCACTTAATACCGTTTGTAATGTTGTATATCGAAAGAATATAACAAAAACAACAGGAAGGAAGCAAGCGGTTGTGGATGTAGGATTTCGGATTGCGGATATCGGATTGCGGAATGAAAACCTGGAAAGATTGCCGATTTCGGATTTCGGATTTCGGATATCATTCACCCCCCGATAGAATCATTCGAGGGCAAGCATTCACTGCCTTCATCCGCTCCACGCTCTTACGCTGTCACTCACACACACCGTTACTCCCCTACTCCGTTACTCCCTCACGCCTTTCCTCCGTTACTCCCTCACGCCGCTTCGGCAAACTTAATAGATTAAGTCACATAATTTGATAACTTCGTCCTTCAGTGTTTCTACCACAAAGAAAAGGTTCCCACATATATTCCATCTTATCAGCATGGAAGGGACGGGTGGACCAATATTCATGACAAAGTGGACCAGTTTTGATGATAATTGACACTTGCTTTATTAATGGAATTACAATATAATTACATTATTAATAATATTAAGGAGTCTGATTATGAGAACTAAGCTTGTATCTATAGGAAATTCAAAAGGAATACGTATCCCTGCTTCCTTCTTAAAACAATGTGGTATTGACAATATAATCGATATCGACATAAAGGGACAGAGGATTATTATAAACCCTGTTAAAAAAAGACCTCGAGAAGGATGGGATAAGGCATTCAATACAATGCACGCAAACGGGGATGATTCTCTGCTCATAGATGGAATTACTGACAGTTTCGAGAAGGATTGGGAATGGAAATAAAACAGTACGAGATATACCTTGTTAACCTTGATCCTGCCGTTGGTTCAGAAATAAAAAAGACGAGGCCATGCGTAGTGGTATCTCCGGATGAAATGAACAGGCATATCCAGACAATCATTATTGTTCCCATGACAACAAAATCACACCCTTACCCCACGAGAGTACGAGTTACGCTCCAAGGGAAATTAGGATGGATTGTACTTGACCAGATAAGAACAGTTGACAAAATCAGGCTTGTTAAGAAACTGGGTAAACTCAATGAAAGCACAATACAAAAAGTGAAAGCAGTAATAAGAGAAACGCTGGTAGATTGAACTTGCTTGGCAGAAACATAGAAGGCGTGCTGTGCCCTTGTCCTGAGGGAAAGAACCGTTAAAATCATGCAAGGGCAGTTTTAATCAAAAGAATTCCTCGAAGCTCTGCTTCGGGGTAAGAATCCAGAATCCAGAAGGGGGATTAAAATATCTTCAAAAAAATTCTGACTTCTGACTACTGTATCCTGTATTCCAGATACCTCGAAGCTCTGCTTCGGGGTAGTTCATTGTCCGTATCCCGCCGGATTTGCATATGAAGACACTTAACAAGGCTACTACAACAGGGATATCGCTGAATCATTTTATCAAAAGGGCAATCGAGAAGGAATTGACATAAATGCCGTATCTCGTGTCTTAAAACCCGTTACACGTGAAGCGTATCTCGTTAACATCCGTACCTCGTCGTTAGTGAATAGTCGTCTAAAATCAGTCGTTAGTAGATAGTGAATAGTCGTCAGTTAAAAAACTATTCACTATTCACTGCCTTCTTCACTATTGACTATTGACTGCCTTTTAAACCCCGTATCTCGTATCTCGTCACCGGAAAAAAAGGTTCAAGAGGTCGAGGCCTGCCCTGCTAAGGCGCTGTTGCAGTTCTTGGCCAGGGGTTCACGCGAAAACAAATCCGCAATGCACACTCGATATGTTGCATTTCTCTCCGTTACTCCGTTACGCCCATACGCCGTTACGGTTTATCTCACTCACGCACTCGCTCACATACTTATGTATTCAATTATAAAAGAAATTGCCTGATTGTCAAGCGTGTTGATAGCTGTTTATACTGGAATATTCACAGCCAATAGTCTAAGGACTTGTTGTGTGCTCTTTTCCTGACCTTTTTATACGTATCACAAATACAATAATAGCGCCAATGATTACTCCAGTCAGGGCAGAGAGAAATATCACAACCGCCAAGGAGGCTTCAAATTTCCAGAATAAAAAAGAAAGGGCAACGGGTGTTGAATTCTGGATGGAAAATATAGCAACTATCAAGATAATAATTAATGCAAGTGCTAATATACTCATTTAACCCTCCATATGGTGCTGAACTGTTTCCTCATCTAAATAAAACATTGAACAAAAGGTTTGTTGTCAGTCAAAGATGATGTACCTCAACCAACTCCTAAGGGGAATAGTTCACCATCTACCATATTATACTGTCTTGCACCAATGTTGCCTATACCAGGGTCATGGGTAACAAGAATAAGGGTTGAGGATAGCTTTGCATTCACAGAGAGGATATAGTTCAGAACTTCCTTTCCTGTTTTTCTATCAAGATTGCCTGTAGGCTCATCAGCAAGAATGATTTCCGGTTCATTTACAAGGGCCCTTGCTATTGCCACCCTTTGCTGTTCACCACCAGAAAGCTCACCTGGTTTATGGTTCTTTCTCTCCTTTAAACCCATAATTTCCAGAAACACTTCTGCCTTACTCAACGCATCATTCGCCTTCATCTTTCTGATTAAGAGTGGCATCATGATATTCTCAATGACATCGAAGTCCTGCAAAAGGTGATAGAATTGAAAGACAAAACCTATATTTTCATTTCTAAATCTGCTTTCCTCATCTTCCGAGAATTCCCTGACCTTCCTCCCTCTGAAAAAAATTTCTCCCTCTGTGGGTTTATCCAGTAATCCAAAGAGATGAAGTAACGTGCTCTTACCAGCCCCTGACGGCCCCATAATTGTAATAAAATCTCCCCGATTTATATCAAGGTCAATACCTTTCAGAACATGAATCTCCACACCGTTTTTACTGAATGTTTTTTTCAATCCTGATACCTGCAGAATCTGCTCACTCATATCTCAATGTCTCCACAGGATCAATCTTTGAGGCTTTATAAGAAGGGTAGATTGTAGATAAGATACATAAAATCGTCGTCACCAATGCAATAAGGATTACATCAACAACACCTATCTTGACCGGTAACGTATTGATATAATAGATGTCCTCAGGTAACTTTATGATTTTGAATCTTCTTATAATCTCACATATTGTATAGCCACTGATGGAACCAATCAGGGCGCCGAAAATCCCGATAGTAATACCCTCCACCATGAATATCTTCATGATGCTTCGCTTTTTTGCCCCTATTGCCTTCAGTATAGCAATATCCTTCTTTTTTTCCATCACCGTCATAATAAGAGAGCTGATGATATTGAAGCTTGCCACAAATATGATAAGGGCAAGGATAATGAACATGGCAATCTTTTCAAGCTTTAATGCAGAAAAAAGGTTTCTGTTCATCTCTATCCATGTTCTCGCAAAATACCCGAAACCAAGGCGTTTTGAGATCTCCTTTCTCAGTTCGTTCGCCTTATATACGTCCTTTATCTTCACTTCTATGCCTGTTGCACCAACACCCATGATGCTTTCCACATCCTTAAGAGGCATGATAATAAGGGAATTATCAATCTCATACATACCGGTCTCAAATATTCCGCCAACCTTCACCTTCACGGTCTCAGGAACTGCACCCATCGGCGACACACCACCAAAAGGAACCATCACGGTAAAAGTCTCGCCGACCAATAATCCCATATGCTTTGCGAGTTCTTTTCCTATAAGGATACTACCCTTACGGTTTAATGCATCTATGCTCCCTTCCTTTACCAGACGACTCATGAATGTAACATCTTCTGCGTTCAGACCCTTCACGGCAACACCCGATAGCTGTCTGCCACTTTGCACCATCGCCTGGAATGTGATAAAGGGAAATGCATGAACCACCCCCTTTGTTTCTTTAATGATATCAACAAGTTTCTGAGGTTCGTTTATATCTCCGTTGAGGTTCATCACAAGAATATGGGGATTTATACCGAGGATACGTTCCCTTATTTCATCCTGAAATCCGGTCATCACTGCAATCACGACAATCAGCACCATTACGCCTATCGCTATACCAGCGACAGAAATCCATGTGGTAAAGGATATGAATGCCTCTTTTCTCTTGGAACGTAAATACCGTAAACCGATGTTCGTTTCGTATGTCATGGTCTCAATAATGGAAAAAAGATTACTTCCCGTATCGAGGGGCTATCTGTGAGGAGCATCGTGAGGCGGTCAATGCCTATGCCTTCACCTGAAGTGGGTGGCAAACCATATTCGAGAGCCGTTATATAGTCCTCATCGAGCATCACACCCTCTTCTTTCTCTCGAATCTGCTCAAGAAATCTCTCCCTCTGATCCTGAGGGTCATTTAACTCATTAAATCCATTGGCTATCTCCATCCCACATATATACAATTCAAACCTCTCTGTAATCTCGGGATTTTCCTTGTTCCTCTTTGCCAAAGGAGAAACCTCCACCGGATATTGCGTGATAAAGGTAGGCTGTACCAGTTTTTCCTCGCATAGATTTTCAAAAATCTTTGTTATAATCTTCCCTTTTGTATCCTTTTCAACCCCATCAATCTCTAATTCCTTCGCAAAAGAGGTGAGTTGTTCTCTGTCCTGTGTTTTTGCGAGATCAAAACCTCCAAGTTCACGCAATGCTTCCTCCATAGTCATTCTCTTCCAGGGGGTTGAAAAATCTATCTCCCTTCCGTTATAAGTAACCTTACTGCTTCCAAAAAGCTCGTGCACAAGGGAAGACAACATGTATTCCGTTAGAGCCATATTATCCTCATAGGTCGCATAGGCCTGATAGAACTCAAGCATGGTAAATTCAGGATTATGTTTCACAGAAGTACCTTCATTGCGAAAGTTTCTATTTATCTCAAAAACCCTCTCAAAACCCCCAACAACAAGCCTTTTCAGGTATAGCTCCGGGGCTATCCTGAGGTAAAGGTCCATACCTAACGCATTATGGTGTGTGACAAAAGGCTTTGCAACAGCGCCACCAGGCATGAGTTGCATCATCGGTGTTTCTACTTCAATGAAGTCCTTATTCAGAAAGTAATGCCTTATGTATTCAATAATCTTCGCCCTCTTTATAAAAACCTCTCTTACCTTTTCATTTACGATAAGATCGAGGTATCTCTTCCTGTACCTCTCTTCAACATCCTTAAGGCCATGCCATTTTTCAGGTAAAGGCCGTAATGACTTGGTGAGAAGTTTTATATGTTCCGCAAGAACCGTCAACTCTCCTGTTTTTGTCTTAAAAACCTTCCCCTTAACCCCGATAATATCGCATATATCAAATTTCTTAAATGTGTCAAAGTCAGGGGTTTTCAGCATATCCTTTCTCGCATACACCTGAACTTTACCTTTCCTGTCCTGAATGTGTAAAAAAGCACTCTTCCCGAAATCCCTGAATGCCATGATTCTTCCCGCAACAGCTACAAGGTCTTCAATCTTTTCCAGAGCCTCATGGTCAAGTGAACCAAATCTCTTCTCCACATCCTCAGTATCCGTATATGGCCCATTGTCCTGCGGATACGTTTCCATACCAAGGTTCCTGAAATACTTCTCTTTTTCTTTCCTGATAGCAACTAAATCATGTATTGGTTCCATTACGTTCTCCTTGCTTCTTTCCCTTTTGCCTGCTGCTTACTACATGTTCCCTGCTTCATTCTACACTTCTACTATAACATCATAATCAAGGGTTTTCACTATTTTACCAATTCTTATTTCTCCAACCCTACAATTACCTTTTATAAACGCTAAACCGTCTATATCAGGGGCCTGCGTGATAAGCCTTCCTACCTTATACCCTTCATCCTCTCCTTCAATGATGACCTTCATATTTTTCCCTTCAAAACGTTTGAGTCTTTTTTTTGAAATATCCTTCTGTATCTCCATTATCCTGTTGTATCTATCCTGTTTTAAACCCTTTTTTACATGTCCTTTCAGTTTATACGCTGGAGTTCCTTCTTCTTTTGAATAGAGAAAAGACCCGAGCATATCAAATTCCCACCTCCTGATGAATGCGCACAGACTTGAAAACATCTCCTCCGTCTCTCCAGGAAAACCCACAATTACCGTTGTCCTCAGTGTAATGTCAGGTATCTCTTTCTTAATCTTATCCAGCAACACTTCTAACTGTTTCTTCGTGTAACCCCTTCCCATCAAATTCAGGATTCTATCTTCTGAATGCTGAATAGGGATATCCATATAGTTTATAATCCTTTCCTCCTCCTTTATCATCTCTATAAGCTCTTCATCAATCCCTCCCGGATGCATATACAAAAGGCGTAAAAAGTAATCTCCTTCTGTATCAAGCAATGTTTTCAATAGTTTCTTAAGATTCAGACCTGTATATTTTCCATAGGATGTGATATCCTGACCGACGATATTAATTTCCTGAAAACCCTTACTTAAAAGCCATAAAAATTCTTCCTTTACTGATTCTGACGTCCTGCTCTGTAATCCTCCTCTTATGGCAGGTACAGTACAATAACTGCACCTGTTATCACAACCTTCCTGTATCTTTAGGTAGGCTGAAGGACTTTTTGTCAGAATCTTTCTCGGAAAGGTTTCTGAAAAACTACCTTCCTTCAGGAAGAACCCCCTTTTGTCAATCAACATCTCAATTTCCGGGTAAAAGCTCCTTCCTATAAACAGATCTACCTCTGGCATAAGCCTCTGTAATTTTTCCCTGTAACGCTCTACAAGACAACCAACTACTATGAGCTTTTTACCCTTTTTCGATTTATCCGTTGCTTCTCCAAGGACTGTCTCTATTGATTCCTTCGCAGCATCACCAATAAATGCACAGGTATTGATAATGACAGTATCGTATGTTTCAGAGAGTACATGGCCTGCCTCCTCCAGCCTGTGAGCAATATATTCTGATTCCACAAGATTCTTCGGACAACCAAGACTGATGATCTTAAACTCCATATGCTATAGACCCTCCAGAACTCTAAATCCCAAACTCCAAACAATCTCGAAACCCCAATCTTCCAAATAATGTTCAATGCAGCACATTTGAATCAGCGTAGGGATGAGGGTTTCGAATTGAGAATTTCCTTATTCTCCATAATCATTATACAGGACACAAAGCTGTTTGCACTGAGGTGTCTTTCTGCCGGTACATTTCGCACCGATCCCTACCTTATGGCACAGGAAAAAGTCATATCGTAAGGGGTCCTCCGGAGAAATAGCTTTTAAAACACCGGTAAGCTCACACGCTGCCTTCCAGGATGGAGTCTTTTTCTCTACCCATCCGAGACATCTGCCTATTTTAAATAAATGGGTATCAAGGGGGATGATCAAATCACTCTTATCTATAAAATCCCATAGCCCCACATCTATCCCGTCTTTTCTTACCATCCACCTGAGATAGAGATTCCACCTTTTTAATGGATTCGTATTTGATGGTTTTGGGAAAAAAAATGCAAGCTCATTCGCTTTGCCAAACAGGTGGCCCCTTAACTTCCATAATGCCTTTCTTATATCACCGCTATAAAAAAACCTCAGAGCATTTCCAATGCTGTCGTACTCTTCGAGAATCTTCTTTAAGATATGGAACAAATGAACTATATCTTCACTTGTTTGAAATCTATAGTAGAGCCCTTTTAGATTTGAAAAATTACCTTTCTTGATATATGCATGAGGGTTATCCCCTATACGTGTAAAAAGCGCCCTCAGGAATTTTTTAAAAACATCTATCTTTCCGTATGCAAACTGAGAGGCAAGAAAACCAGCAATTTCAATATTCTTTTGCTCTTTATATCGCTGCAAAAACTCCACAGGATCATCATCAATCATGCTGAGCAAATTTTCTTTTTCTTTTTTGTATATATCGTTGAGATTAATCTGTTGTTCCTTTTAATCTATTCTTCCATTCTGTGACACGTCGTTGAAAGGTGTTTCCCACCTCTTCCAGCTCTTCTTTCCATGCATCCCACTCCGCAATGTTGGGTTCAATGCCGCTACCCGTAATACCTGTCTCTTTCAGATTATCCATTATCCTCTCCCGGATAATCATCTCTCGCTTTTCCATCTCTTCTGCGAATTGCTTCTGCAGCATTTCCAGTTCTTTCTTTAATGACTGTTCCAGACCACCGTTGATCATGTGAAAAAGCTGAAGCAATCTTGTGTTGTCATGTTGAATATCAAATTTTTCAACCAACAGGTCTGCAAGAAGCGACCTCTTCAACGCTTCATCACCCCTTATCTCCCCAAGTTCTTTTTCAACATCATCCTTCTCAACCATATCTTCTAAATACCTTCGTAATACTGCCCTTATTTTACTTTCAGTACCCTTTACCGCTAAGGCTCTTTTTTCTTCCTCATCCATTACAAGATTTTTCGTTCTTTCCATCGCTAACTCTATCGCACTCTTTATCTCACCCATATCTATACCTCGGTAAAGTCAACAGGCAAGGAGTAAACAGTAAGCAGCAACTGCCTATTCCATACTCCCTGCTTCTCATCAAAAATTACACTATAGGTGTCCTCTTTGTCATATACCTGAGGACTATATTCTACAACATGTACATCTTCCATTCCATAGAAGATATGTCCACAACGTGTCTGAACCCTTATCTTATCTCCTTTCTTGAGAACCCGCTCTTCTCTCTCAAGGGTATCCATATCCATGAACACTGCCTGTATCTTTCCACGTAGCACATAAAAAACCTCTTCCTTTCTTGCATGATAGTGGCTGCCCCTGAAAAATCCTTTTTTAATCTCAAAGAAAGCTATGTGTCTTGCCTCTTCCCTGTATGAAATCTGGACAAATTCCCCCTTTTCTTCATCCCATCGTTTCGCCCCATCCATATCTTTCCCATAGGGCAGCTTTTCAATAGTCACCTTATCCATTATGTCCTGTCCAGTTAAATATAAAGATTAAATAGACTCCGGTCAAGAAAAAGCAGTCAGCCTACGAGCTTGTCACACGAATTGCAGTCAATCATCTATATTATGGTGATAAAGGAAATGTTTCCCTGTAGAGAACATCACGGAACTTTTGGGCACCAAACTTAGTCGAAACGAGCGTCCCATAGGGGTGAATTGCATTGTCTGATACCAATTTGACGTCATACATAAAGTTATCAGAACATGGAAAATATCTCTTCCGTTCGCCAGCTCAAAATTCTTACTCCAGAGACAATTTTCCATTACTGTATATTTGATATCAAATTGGTATGAATCCCCGCTTTAGCGGGGTGAGTTTGCAATTCAAGCGAGTAAGATTGTAGTTTGGTCAAAAGGTACGTGCCAGAGAACGGAGGGAAACATTTCGAGAAAAGTAATTGCTGTTATTTTATTGCAATTTGGAATCAAATGACAAATTCCCTGTATACCCAATACTATGAACTTAATGAATGTAAGCAATACAGAAGAAATTATTATGTTTAAACTTGCTGCATCCCTATTGCAAGGTATTTCTTTGCGAGGTCAATATACAGTTGCTTGGCCATGCCCCAATACTCTTCATCTTTGGGCGCTATTTTCCGAATGACCTTTGCCGGATTTCCTCCAGCTACAACCCCACCTTGTATTACCTGTCTCATTTTTACAACTGAGCCTTCTGCCACTACCGTATTCATCCCGACTTCCGAGTAGATGCTTAAGACAGCTCCCATCCCTATTACTGCATGGTTTCCTATGATGGCAGCATGGATGATTGCACCGTGTCCGATAATAACCCTTTCACCTATCTTACAGGTTTTATTCGGAGGTGCATGAATAATTACACCTTCCTCGATGGCAGTTCCGGAACCAATCTCGATGGAGCCATAATCCCCGCGGAGAATGGCTCCATGCCCGATATAACAGTTCTCACCTATCCTCACATCGCCAATCAGAATTGCCTGCGGACTTATATACGTGTCATTACCTGACTGCGGTTTTTTGCCGTCAAAACCATAAAGCATTTATTTATCTCTCACTGCTGCATGACATGCATAACAGGTAGCAAGGATTTCAGTTCAGAAATAGCATACGTTGCTGTTGAAAGCAGCAACACCACCAAAAGAAAAATCATCACTAACTTCTTCATTGTTTCCTCCTTTATGTTCCCTGGTAATAAGGGATATTTTCATAACCTAATACCAATTCGAGTATATAGGAGTTGTGATAATTTTGTCAAGTGAGACAACATGGAAATTTACTTCTGTCTCAGCGCCTCCTCAATCTGGGGCATATTGGCCCCTGATATTACTACTTTGTTTATGATGAAAAATGGTGTGCCGTTGATGCCCAGATTTACAGAGGTTTCCTTGTGAAGTTTTATTAAATCTTCTACTTCCTGTTTATTGCATATTTCGTATTTTTGATCATCAAGCTTACCCTTCATGGCTTCCCCGTAGGCTTTTACCCTGTCCTGTGAACATAATATATATTTCACCTTGTTCTCGGCATCCTTATGCATGGTAAGGGGAAAGAAAAATATATACCTCGCTACATCATTCCTCTCTTCAAAGAAGAGGGACATTCTCCTGCAATACGGACAATCGGGATCGGTAAATTCTATGACTACATTT
>CAIJOT010000186.1 GCA_903822335.1 uncultured delta proteobacterium | reverse complement strand
TGGCAAAGTGGGTCCATATTTTACCCATGTATCAGGAGGCGTAAAGCCCCAGACAATCTCTACATTGTCTTTTATATTGGCTAAGACATTCAAAACATCTTTATCAGTTAACTCATAAGGCACTGAGATTAAGTTCCAGCCCGAGGATAAATTGATGGGTGTTGTTTCAACAGTAGTATATACCTTACACCCATTGCTTCCCGTACACCAAGCACTATCTGCATTTCCACTCTTGGTAGCCTTGACACGGTAGTAGTACGTCACTCCGCTGGTGCGACCGGTGATCAAAGTGCTGGTTCCTGAGCCACTGTATGCCGTCCGCAGACCAGCCGTGAATGCACTGTTGGTTGCCTCCGACAGAAAATAGATAACTTCTGCGGTAGCTGAGGTTGCCCAGTTCACTGTATAGTTTCCGTCGGGGTCGGTAGCAGGGACTGTGATTGTGGTTGGCGCAGCAACTGCTCCAAATCCATAGATTGCCGCAACACCGTTGATGTCGTCCTGCTGTGGAATGGTTATATCCCCTGCATATGTTTTCATAATGGTTGGGATACCACTGTCCTCATGAGCCAAGCCGAGGGCATGTCCTAACTCATGGACAGCAACACGCTGAAAGTCGTTTACCCCAGACCAAGGCGAAGACGACCACGAAGTCGAATATACATTCCAAGACTTATTGCTATTGAAGACAATGTCAGACTGGGATAATGTGGACCCAATAAACCAGTAGTGAGCATATGCAAGGGTAGTACCTCCCCATGCGTCTCCGCAATTGGTAGAGCTAAAACCCACTCCATTTCGACCTTCAGTTGGATCGCAAGGGTCCTCATATACCCCGCGGACGATTTTATATTCAAATATGGTATCAACACCCCAATCATACATAGCCTCCTCAAAGGCACGATTCCATAACCCATCTGCACCGGGAATATCAACGTAAAGGGTTGCGGTGGGTTGTGGCCACTTACAACTTTCCAATTGATAAGCATTAGCCGGTGATACGAAAATAAAGGTCAATAGTAACGACAGACAACCAATGAACCGCATGTTTCGTGCCATAGTCAAAATGGCTGAGATGAAATGAGGTGGGTCCGTTTTTGTGCTTTTACCGGTGTGGGTCAACGCGACTGAGCTTCTATCTTTTGTATACTGTACTAAGGGACAATCTGATGTTTTACTCATTTTCTCCCTATTCGCTCATACAGAACCCTTTTGAATTCATCTACCGTCAGGCTTTTTTTGTCTTGATCAACAACAAGATCACGCACGACCCCTTTACTTAGAGCCTGTATAGGTTCTTTGCCCGGAGTCATCTGCTCGTTTTGCATCTTGTCCATTACCGCTGTGATTGGTAATCTTCTGTTCGTCATTATCCTCTCAATATCTGTAACATCGCGTTCCACAATAAAATGTCCCTGACTCCATCCATACAATGGATTCACCTGTAATCTTTCCAATGATTCAACAAAGTAAATTCCATGTTCCCCTTCTTGAGGCAATCGCATATCACTGACTGCCATGGTTACATCACCTACAGTGCCACCAAGAAACCTTAGCGTAATGATGTTACTTTGATATTCACCTTTGATGATATCCATTATTTCAAAAGTTACATAGGTATGTATACGTTTTCGGCTAGTTTCTCTTGCCTCAATGGCAGTTACCGTGCCTTCAAAAACAAACTGAGACTGCTGGAGCATTTCATTCAGGGAGACTTCACGGACACTTGCTGTATTCCCATTCGAAATAAGCATTAGAAGCAGACCCATCCAAATAGCAATAAACTTTAATGTTACGTGGTTTCCTATTTTCATTTTTCTTTCCCTTCCCTATTTGTTGAGCTATCAAGTATCGGGATATCGGGGGAATGAATGCGTCAAGTAGACCGGTTTCTCCCGATACTACAGGTTGTCAGCCAGATATCGGTCACAACAAATTAAATTTCCCCCTTTTTTTCATAACTATTTCTTTAACAAAAGGAAAACAGAATGGGATCTATAATAGAAAAAGAGAAGAATAGGGAATAAGACAAGGAGCCTTCTTTATGTAATAAGATAAGCAGAGTGGCAGCGGGAGTATCTGTGGCTAATGGGGTCCGTCAAAGTAACTCGACCTGAACTGCCGGATGCTCCCGG
>CAIJOT010000185.1 GCA_903822335.1 uncultured delta proteobacterium | reverse complement strand
TGGGGTGTGGTCAGGCACTTACCGGTTTTCATCTCTCCTGTTTGATCGTCAAGCAGGACAAAGTCAGTGAATGTGCCGCCTATGTCACAGCCCAGCCGGTAATACTTGTCTTTCATATATTCCCCTTTTCTAATCTTAGGGTTCAAGGATTCGAGCGATTTGAAACACTTGACCCCTATGACCCTGAAATCCCGATCTCTAATTAAAATATTGATGGTTCTTTAAATTCGCCAAACACGTCTTTAAACACCTTTGTCATCTCGCCTACTGTGGTATACTCCTTAATACAATCTATAAGATAAGGCATCACATTCCTCTTTTCCTTCGCTGCTGCCTCGAGGTTTTTTAACTTTTGCATCACTGTCCTCGTGTTCCTTACCCTTTTTAGTTCCTCAAGTTTTTTAATCTGTTGATTCGCAACATCGTCATTATATTCATGAAGTTCGACCTGGTGTTTTTCTTCTTCCATCACATATTTGTTTACACCAATCTTTATCTTTGTCTTTTCCTGCAATGCCTTCTCAAACAGGTATGCCTGTTTTGCCACTTCCCTCTGGACATAACCGATCTCCACAGCGTGAGCCATGCCCCCTGCTTCCTGCACCCTTTTCATCTCTTCACCGATCTTCTTTTCCAATGCCTTTGTAAGCCATTCAACGTAATATGAACCGGCAAGAGGAT
The DNA here is from genome assembly GCA_903822335.1 of uncultured delta proteobacterium. GTDB lineage: Bacteria > Desulfobacterota > Syntrophorhabdia > Syntrophorhabdales > Syntrophorhabdaceae > CAIJOT01. The sequence continues at coordinate 6,684 of CAIJOT010000185.1, read as the reverse complement.
CAACTGTATCCCGTATGCCTACCTCTTCAAGTAAAAGTTGCATGGTTCTCAGGGATATCAATGCAGCCCTTGGTGTAGGAATGGTATATGCCTCATCATATGAACAGAGGGCCATTGTCTGGGTCCCTGATAAAGCAGATATCATGGCATAATATGCGCTTCTCACAATATTTACTTCCGGCTGTTCCTTTGTGAGCCCTCCTCCGCCTCCACCTGCAAGCATCCTGAACCACAGAGACCTTGGGTTTTTTGCCCCATAATTGTCCTTGATAAGCTTTGCCCACATTTTACGTGCTGCCCTGAACTTTGAAATCTGCTCAAAGAAATTGCCATAGATATCGAGGTTGAAAGAAAACCTGTGAATAAAATCATCGATTTTTAAACCCCTTTCCAATACATGCTCGATATACGTTTTGGCAATCTCAAATGCATAGGCAATTTCCTGTGCAGGTGTAGCGCCTGATTCCCTGATATGATAGCCGCATATACTCACAGGATTCGTTCTCGGGAGATATTGCGCAGAGTACTCAATTGTATCACCGATAAGCCTTATTGAAGGTTCTACAGGGAAAATCCACATGCCCCTTCCTACCATTTCCTTCAAAATATCGTTCTGTGGTGTGGCACTTATCACATCAGGAGAATACCCAAACTTTTCACCTACCACCTGATACATGGCAAGCATGATACTTGCTACTGCATTTATCGTGAGGCCTGAGCCAATCCTGTCGAGTGGTATATCCTTGAATGCCTCCTCAAAATCCCTCAAACTATCCACTGCCATACCAACCCGTCCCACATCGTATTCTGCAAGGGGATCGTCAGAATCCAAACCCATCTGTGTGGGAAGATCAAAGGCCACATTCAGCCCTGTCTGGCCCTGGGATATGAGAAACTGAAACCTCTCGTTTGTCTCTTTAGGGGTCCCAAAACCTGAATACTGCCTCATTGTGTAAGGCGTTTTCCTGTACATAAATTTATGAATACCCCGTGTAAAGGGATATTCACCAGGGTCATTGAGGTCCTCTCTATAATCAAAATCCTTTATGTCTTCCGGGCCATATATAGGTTTTATCGGGATACCCGACTCTAATATGACCTCCTTAATGTCTTCGCCATCTTTTATATATGTTGCTACACCCATATGTTCCCCCTACTCCTTTATACTTTCTTTCAGAAATTTTATCATTGTATCGAAGGCAGTTCCATTAGGAAATACACCCTTTATCCCCATACCATGGAGTTTTTGTATATCCCCCTCCGGTATGACGCCTCCTACTACCACCATCTTCTCGCTAATCCCCTTTTCCCCCATCTCTTTAATAAGCTTTTGACAGATGGGTATATGGGTACCTGATAAAATGCTCAACCCGATTACATCAACATCCTCCTGAAGTGCCGCATTCACAATCTGATCAACAGTCTGGTGCAACCCTGTATAAATCACTTCCATGCCGGCATCCCTCAACGCCAGAGCTACCACCTTTGCTCCCCGGTCATGACCGTCAAGCCCTGGTTTTGCTATAAGAATTCTGATTCTCTTCTCCAAGGTTTTACTCCTTTCTTGATTTCTTTCTGGATTCCTGTTTCATTTTCTTCTTTACAAGGTCTCCTCCTCTGATGATATGCTTTCGTACAAGCTTCTCTACCTGTCGCGCATTTTTCGCCTTCATCAACCCAATCATGTCCTTGTGGTCCTTGATAGAAATTTCTGCCATGCCTTCATAACGGAATATAATGATTCTATACCGGTAGATATAATCTCGCAGGTCATTAATAATACTGTATAATTTTGAGCTTTTTGCTACTTTGTACAATCTGTCGTGGAACTCCGTATTCAATCTGATAATCTCTTCCGTATCCTTCCTCCTGAGACATTCCTCTTCTTGCTGGACTGTCTCTTCCAATGACCGTATATCATCATTCGTTGCCCTCGATGTTGCGAGATACCCTGCATACCCTTCGAGCACACTACGTATTCCAAATACCTCCTCTATGTCTTCATCGGTAATTGTACTTACTGCAAAACCTCCTTTTGGAAGTTTGTGTATCAACCCTTCCTTCTCAAGTTTCTGGATCGCTTCTCTCACCGGTGTTCTGCTTGTGCCCATCTCCTCTGCAAGCTTTTCCTCGATAAGCCTCTTATTGGGTGGCAAGACCCCGTTCAACATAGAAGCTTTCAGGCTCTTATAGACCTGCTCCCTTAAGAATCTCCCCTTCCTTATCGTTTGCTGATTATCGGGGGTATCCATTTTACCTCCTTAAGCTCTTAGGGATTAGCCTGCTCTATTTAAATAACCCCTTTTGTCTTGAATTCACTCAATTTCTCACTCGAATAACCGAGGGTTTTCCTATAGATCTCTTCATTGTGTTCTCCAAACCTCGGGGGGAATTTCAACTTTCTGTTCATAGATTTTATGTAGTTGTTCGTGAATGGTGGTGGGGCAAGATATATAATCGCACCGGTCTTTTCGTCAGTAGACGAGAGGATTTCTCCTTTTACGTATGGGTCTTCGATGACTTCTTCAAGGGTATTGACTTTAGAAATAGGGATCGTGGCATTGGTAAATACCTTGATAAGTTCCTCTGTTGTATAGTTCTGTGTCCCTCCCTCTATAACCTTATTAAGGTTATCCACATCCTTTATTCTTCCCTCATTCCTCGCATATTCCGGTTTCCCGAGGGATTCGAAACCGCTTATCTTCAGCATCCTTTCCCACTGAATGTCATTCCCAACAGCAATATATGCATATCCATCCTTTGTCTTATATACACTCACAGGTGCAAAGAATTCATGGGTATTTCCCCTTCTCGTAATCGTTTTATGAAAAGATTTCGTCTGGGTAATAGGAACGGTCAACCATGATACGGTGCTCTGAAACATTGACACATCTATCCTCGAACCTTCTTTTGTCATAGCCTTTTTAAACAAGGCTTTCATAATCAAGCCATAGGCGTGTTCGCTCGCCCCCATATCCGGTAAGGGTACACCTAACACATAGGGAGGGCCATCCTTGTCCCCTGTGAGCTCCATCAACCCACCTCTTGCCTGCAGTATCGGGTCATAGGCAGCCTCATTGCTCTCGGGACCGAAACCCGTAAGCCCCACCCATATAATATCTTCCTTAATAGCCTTTACAGATTCATAATCCACACCAAGCTTTTTGTAATTTCTCGGAAGCTGGTTCGTGGCAAATATATCGACCTTCAACTCTATCATCAATTTTTTAAAGATTTCCTGACCTTCTGGCGTTCCAAGGTCTAAGGTAATTGCCTTCTTATTGCAGTTAATCGCAAGGAAGTAAGTATACATTCTATCTTCATTTAACCTATTTTCCCCTACCCGCCTGTTCGGGTCTCCATATACAGGATGTTCCATCCTGATCACATTTGCCCCATCAAGTGTGAATCTGTAAGTTAAATAGGGTAAGACTGTTGCCTGCTCAAGGGAAAGAACGGTAATATTTTTAAAAATTTCGTGATCTTCCATATTATCCTCCTCTGGATATTGTATACAATTTTACTCATTCAACTATATTATCCCTAAAAATAATTGTCAAGATTTTTGTATACAAATAAAATCAGAGAACAGGAGTCAGAAGACAGGCAACAGCTTTCAATGCTTTTTGGCTGTCAGGAAATCATTTTTTGTTGCTATTAAGGTCTTGTTTTACACTTCTGATGGCAAATATTGTTTTGCCTCCAGATATGGTGTGCATTGTATAATCAAACTTAACGGCCTGTTGCCCAAATACCTTTGATATTTTCTTTATCTCTTTCAACCGGAAGAGCTTTTTGCGAATCGCGACTTCGAGCATTTTTGGGCCCCCACTCGGCGAGAAAGAGCGTTCCGAAGGACAATTCGCACTGTTTGAGTTCCGTTTACGGGACGAGTTTGCGAATTGAGAGAATTTTGAGCCGTAAGTGGGTAAAAACGCGCAGCGGAGTAGTGAGCAAAACAGCGTTCCGGCGTAAAATCAGTTTGGGCAACAGCCCGTTAACCCCTAACCGCTTCTCGTGAGGAACAATCTCCCGGGTAATCCAGGAACTGATAAGGTTCACGATATTTACGCCGTGGCCTGAGCCAAAAAAATCTCGCAATTTATCCATTTCATCCAGCTTCCCGTTGATGTCATGTTCTATTGTTTTTATCTCTTCTTCTGAAATGATATGGCCAATGTCCCTTACTCTATCTAATACTAATTTTATATTAGAGGTAGAGTAATGGAAAATCGTCTCTGGAGTGAGCATCGAGAATATTGTTGGGTACCAGTCATGACAAAAGTGAATGTTCCTATAAGGACGATGGGCAGGCATGAACTTCTTCAGGTAGTCTCCGCCCTTGCCCATCGAGTGAGCTTGAGTCATAGAAAGGGTAAAAATTTCGAGTTGGCGAAGGGAAGAGATATTTTCCATTTCCTTATAACTTTATGTATGACGGCAAATTAGTATAAGACGTCAGATGTCAAATTTTTGTCCTCTGCCCTCTGAGAGTCTGATTGCCCCGCGGGTCCATACCCCGACGAGATGGTTGCCCCGCAACTTACTGCGGGGTGATTCATTTCATGTTGTTGTCTCGCCTTTTATACCCCGTGGCTTGCCGCGGGGTAGTTCATTTCTCATTTCTAAAAATTAATTGTTATTTTCCCCTTCATAAGCTATTATAAAAACTGGAGGAATGTAAGAATATGCACTTAGGTGTTCTGGTTGTTGATGATGAAGACGGGATAAGGAGATCACTGAAAAGGGTACTAAAAGAGGATGGTTATTCAGTCGAAGTAGCAGCGAATGGAGAAGAAGCGATACTCAAGTTTCAACAAGAGCCAGGTAATTATGATATTGTCATCTGCGACCTCCTCATGCCAGGGATTGATGGCATTAAAACAATAGAGGAAATAAATAAATTACACCAGGAGGTCACAAAGATCATCCTGACAGGGTATGGTACCCTTGAATCTTCAATAAAAGCTATAGAAGCTGGCATAGACGGTTTCTTAACCAAACCCTTCGAAAATAAAGAACTGAAATGGAAAATAAAGGAATACTACCTGAAAAGGAAGATGAGGCAGTTCATATCACCAGACATATTCAATGAACTCCTGCGTGAACCAGCGCAACTCCAGCCAAGGCTTTCCCACATAACGATTCTTTTTTCAGACATCAGGGGATTCACGCAGCTTTCATCAAAAACACCACCCGGAGAACTTGCCTCTCTGCTGAATAAGCACTATTTTCACCCTATGAGCGAGATTATAATCAAACACAGGGGCATGATAGACAAGTATATCGGCGACAGCATAATGGCCCTTTTCGGAGCACCTGTTTATCAGGAAAAACACGAAGAAAATGCGGTGAAGTGCGCTATCGAAATGATAGAAAAAACGGAAGATATTAATCAAGGTCTGGGTATCGGGATAGGGATTAGCACAGGATATGCCGTTACTGGCATTTTTGGTTGCATAAGTAAAAAAGAATACACTGCCCTCGGAATGCCGGTAAATATCGCAGCACGGCTTCAGAAATTAGCCAATGCCGGTGAAATCATCATATCAGAAGAAACAAAGGCAAGACTGGATAATAAAATACCATTCAAAAAGATGGGTTCCCAGGCCTTTGTCGCTTCCTCCATGCCTGTAGTCTATTACAAGTGGATAAGAAATGATTAGATTCAACGATATAGTGGAAGAGATTTTAAAATACAACCCACAGGCTGACGTAGAAATACTACAGAGGGCATATATTTTTTCCGCCCAAGCCCATAAAGGTCAAACAAGGCTTTCCGGTGAGCCTTACCTCATCCACCCGTTGGAAGTAGCATATACATTAACAAAGATGAATCTTGATATGCCAAGCGTTGTTTCGGGACTCCTGCACGATACTATAGAAGATTCCTATGTGGGCAAAAAGGAGATTGAAGAATACTTCGGCAAAGAAATAGCTGAACTTGTGGACGGTGTTACAAAGATTAGCAAGATACAACTGAAGGCTACAGAAGATTCAAGGGCGGAGAACTTAAGAAAGATGATCCTTGCAATGAGCAAAGATATAAGGGTGATACTGATAAAATTAGCTGATAGATACCACAACATGGGAACCCTGAATTTTCTCTCACCGGATAAACAAATAGAAATCTCGAAAGAGACACTCGACATCTTTGCGCCGCTCGCCCATAGGTTAGGAATAGAGTGGTTGAAGGGGGAACTTGAAGACTCAGCCTTTAAATACTTGAAACCCGTGGAATATAAACTCATAAAGGATAAAACCTCAAAAAGGAGAAAGGAAAGGGATGTTTATATAAATGAAGTCATAGAGATAATAAAAAGTCAGTTTGCACAGTTTAACCTGAAGGCAGATATATCAGGAAGGGCAAAACGCCTTTACAGCATTTATAAAAAGATGGTGCAGGAAGGGGTAAACATAGATGATATCTACGATATTACGGCTTTTAGAATAATAGTGGACAATGTAAAAGAATGCTATGAGGCGCTTGGTTATATCCATGCCTTTTTTAAGCCCATCCCTGGAAAATTTACCGATTTTATCGCCCTTCCAAAGGCAAATATGTATCAATCCCTCCATACAAAGGTTATAGGGCCCTATGGCGAGAAGATAGAAATTCAGATACGAACACACGAGATGCACAAGATAGCAGAGGAAGGTATCGCAGCCCACTGGAAGTACAAG
>CAIJOT010000184.1 GCA_903822335.1 uncultured delta proteobacterium | reverse complement strand
GAATAGCGGGGTACCCTGCTCGGTGCAGGGTCGCCCACATTCAAGCGCAGAGGGACTCTTAGAAGGGTCGGAGATGGAGCACCAGCGAACAGAGAGAATACCTTCCGGATCGATTGGGTAGGTTTTGACGAGAAAGGATTTGGGCAACAACCTGTGAAGGCATGGTCTCATAGTGTGTTTAAAAACGCAATGATGTCCTGCACTTCATTTTCCGTGAGAAAAGAGAATTGCGGCATGTCTCTGTAAGGTTTCCTGAACTGACTTACAATATTTTTAGGGGTCGCTGGTTTTTTACTCACGGGTAGCATCTTTTCTTTCAATATATCTTTGAGGCCAGGAGCATAGGATGCCTTTCTGCTATGCGGATCGTGGCAAAATAAACATTTTGATTGAAATAGCTCTTTGCCCTTTTTAATGCTATCTCTGTCGGGCCCCGTTGTTATTTTTCCGTCTCCATGTTTCCCTGTTATTTGTGTATCTCCAGCATCTTTTTTTATCCAAAAATCCGTGACCAGTAAATAATAACCCATTGATGTTCCCACCATTCCGAAGGTAATAAGGGCAATCAATAACCCTAATGTGGGTACCTTGCTGTAAAACTGCCGGTAAACCTTTACAATAGCAATCTTAAGTAGAAAAAGGATAAGAACGGTAAGGGCAAAGACACTGTGGAATGCAGATCGGGCGGAGAGCTCGACCTTTGTGTTATACAGGAATTTTATGCAGAGGTAAGAAATGGCGAGGAACAAAAGGAAATAGATGATGCCGTTAATCCTGTGAATTTTCTTGAGCTTTTCAATATTATACCTCTTCTTGTCTCTCCCGAGGACTTCAAACATTGTGAACATCCCGATTATTGTCAAAAAGAGGAGTATGATGGATAGCATGGATTTGAAGAAAAAAGGTGACATGGGTGCCCTCCTTTCTTTATAATATCTATAGACCTTTCTATAGTCAATTGGATTTAAAAAAACATTTCATTGCTTGACAAAGATACCATATATCATTAAGTTATCTTAAAGGATAGGAAGGCTATATGGAAGTCTTAACAGACAGAGAAAAAAGGGTCCTCGAATTGATAATGGATAACTACATTATGTCTGCAGAGCCTATAGGTTCAAGAACAATAGCAAAAACGATTAGAAACAGGCTCAGTTCTGCAACAATAAGGAATGTCATGGCAGACCTCGAAGAACAGGGTTTTCTTTATAAACCCCATGTCGTTGCAGGAAGAATCCCTACCCATAAAGCCTTTAGATATTATGTGAATAGCCTGCTTGTATTAAGGCACATTGGAAAGAAAGAATTACAGATATTCGGGACACTCATGAAGCCTCACTATTCTTATATAGAGTCGATCATGGAGGATGCCTCCAGGGCCCTTGCTACAATATCGAAATTTACAAGTATTGTGGTTGAACCAAAGGTAAACACAATGCTATTCAAGGAAATAGAATTTGTCAAACTATCCAGTCATACAATACTTGTCCTCTTCGTTACTTCTTCCGGTATGGTTCATACAAGGCTTGTGAATACCGATGAGAACCTTGATATGGAGCTGCTGATGAGCATGAAGGGATACATGAATCAAAAATTTGGAGGCGTACCATTCTACACGCTTAAAGATGGCATACTGGAGGACATGAAAAAGGATCAGGAGAACTACAATAAACTCCTCGCACAGATCAAGGATGCACTGGAAACGATCATGGGTGAGGAGGATCAGAGGGAAGTATATGTTGAAGGGACCTCTAAGATGATAGGCACCCCGGAATTCTCAGATATCGGGAGACTAAAGGAACTTTTCCAGGCCCTTGAAAGGAAGGAAAAGCTTTTAAAATTATTAGACAACTGCCTGAAGAAAGAAGGTATACATGTGATTATAGGCACTGAGAGTGATATCAAAGAGATGAGGGATATGAGCATCATAACATCCACATACAGGGTGAGTGAAAAAGGTTATGGCATCCTCGGAGTGATAGGACCCATCAGAATGAACTATTCAAAAATAATACCCATTGTAAACTATACGGCAAAAACCGTGGCCGATATTCTAAACATGATGTAAGAGGGATAGGGATGGAAGGGATAGAAGAACAGGACGTCGAAAACAAGGCAAAAGAAAAAGAAGAAGCTCATGAGGAACAAAAGAAAAAGAAAAAGAAGGATGAGATAATTGAAGAGCTTCAAAAATCTCTTGAAGAGAAGGAAGAGGGCATTAAAATCCTCCAGGATAAATTATTGTATTTCCAGGCGGAGTTTGAGAATTATAAAAAATTGAAGAACAAAGAAAAATTAGAGGTGTTAAAGTTCGGGAACGAAGTGCTTATAAAGGAATTGATACCCGTGTTAGACAATTTAGAGAGGGCGTTAGAACATGTATCCAAAACAGAGGATATCAATAGTCTCAACGAGGGCGTGAAAATTACCCTCAATGAGTTCATGAAAGTCCTTGAAAGATCTGGCGTGACGAGGATAGACGCAGAAGGTGAAAAATTCGATCCCAACTTACATGAAGCTTTTTATCAGGAAGAGAAGGAAGATACCGAGCCTGGTACGGTTGTATCAGAATACGAAAAGGGTTACCTGTTGAATGGCAGGTTACTCAGGCCCTCCAGAGTTTCCGTTTCTAAAAAACCTGAAATCCAATAATACAAGGCGCTAAATGAATAGAGATTATCACGAGATACTCAATGTTTCAACAAACGCAACGGATGAAGAAATCAAGAAAGCATACAGGAAGCTTGCCCTGAAATACCATCCTGACAGAAATCCAGGCGATCAAGAGGCTGAGGAAAGGTTTAAAGAGATCAACCAGGCTTATGAAATACTCAGTGATCCGGCAAAGAGGGCAAGGTACGAACAATTTGGTACAATAGATGATGCAGGCACTCTCTTTGACTTCGGGTTTAGAGGCAATGTTGATAATATCTTCAACGATCTCTTCAATGATTTCTTTGGAGGGCAAAGACAGAGAGAAAAAAAGGGTGATGACTTACGGTACGACCTCGAGATTGAGTTTGAAGAAGCCGTTTTTGGCGTGGAAAAGGAAATTGAAATACCAAAAGAAGAAAGGTGTTCAACCTGCAATGGCTCAAGGATAGAGCCTGGCCATCAACCGGTTATGTGTAAGGCTTGCAGCGGAAGAGGCCAGGTACGGCATAGCCACGGTTTTTTTACTATCAACAGGACATGTGAATACTGTCATGGTGATGGATACATCATAAAGGATCCCTGTAAAACATGTAAGGGAAGGGGATTTATCAAGACAAAGAAGAAGCTCAAGGTGAAAATCCCTCCTGGTGTGGATACGGGTGCGCGGTTGAAGCTGAGGAGAGAAGGCATGCTGGGCTACGGGGATACCTCCCCTGGCGACTTATACATTGTCTTGAATGTGAAAGAACACCATGTGTTTGAGCGGGAGGGTGATGATATTGCCGTTTACATAGACGTTAATTTTCCGCTTTTATGTCTCGGAGGCGAGATAGATGTTCCAACCGTTGAAGGTGACAAAAAGGTAATCATTCCACCAGGCACACAATCAGGCAAAGTATTCAGGATAAAAGGCTTTGGTGTAACAAAATCGAATGGACATGGAAGGGGTGATGAAATTGTGTATCTGAACATGGTTGTGCCTACCAGCCTCACAGAAAGACAGAAAATATTAATGGAAGAGCTTGCAAAAGAATTTAATAAAGATATAGGGGTAACACAGAAGGGTCTTAAAGGAAAGTTTAAAGAATTTTTTGAATGGAAGGAGTAAATTACAAAGCCGGCTTTTCAGGTTTAATCCATGCGATGAGGGTCAAGATATTTTTCCCTCCCGCACGCCTGTACTGAATATCATCCATCAATTTTTTCATAAGGAAAATCCCGAGCCCTCCTATGTTTCGTTCAGAAACATCGGCACTGATATCAGGGTCACCCACTGAAAGCACATTAAAAGGAATCCCAGAATCAACAATTGTAATGGTAAACCCTTCTTTATCAAGGCTACAGGTAACCTCAATATCACCATCCTTATCCTGATACGCATATTTGATTATGTTCACAAGGGCTTCCTCTGTGGCAAGTTCTATTTCCTTCACCCTTGTCTGGTTGAATCCCCCATGACTGGCACAGGATGATACAAGGCCTATTAACCTTTCAAGGGAGGCAAGTTGTGCAGGCAATGTGATGTGTGTGAGCACCTTCAATAATTTATCTCTGTGTAAGAGCCTCTTCTTCTGTCTCAAATGTCTTGAAAATAGAGTAAAAACCTGATATCTCAAATACCTCTTTCACTGTATTCTTTAATCCTGTGAACATAATTTCACCGTTCCTTGCCTTCAACTGTTTTGCCGTGGCGAGTATGCTTCGAAGACCTGCGCTGCTGATATATTCAAGTTCGCTGAAATTGACGAGGAGTATATTCTCTCCACCGGATAACAACTCAGATACACTTTTTTCGAACTCCTGAACAGTCACGGCGTCCATCCTCCCTTTTACTGAGGCAACTGCGATATTCTCTACTTTTTTTGTATTAATTTCCATGGTATCTCCTTATTTCTTTATCATTGTAAAGATTTTAAATAATGGTGTAAAAAAAATCAACCCTCATCAAAATACTTATTGATGAGTCCTCTCAGTGTGTTCTTTAACGTATAGTCATCTGCATTGCTTATTTGCAGGTAGAGGTTTTTTGCAATTGTAACAAAGACATCGAGCATGTGAGGGTCAAAATCACGGCCTCTTTTCTCCTCAACTAACCGTACCGCCTTATTAAAAGAAAAAGGTTCTTTATAAGGACGTTTCGATGTAAGGGCATCAAAGACATCCGCAATTTGAAATATACGTGCATTTACCGGAATATCCTCCCCCTTAAGTCCTTTCATATATCCACCGCCATCATATTTTTCGTGGTGGTTAAGAACAACATCCATTGCGTCTTTCAACCATTCATAATTACCAATAATATCGGCTCCATACTGCACATGGTTTTTCATAATCTTATATTCTGCCCCTGTGAGCTTTTTCGGCTTCAGCAATATGTTGTCACTTATGCCAATTTTGCCCACGTCGTGAAGGAATGCCCCTTTCATGAGACTCCTTATCCCTTCTTTTGTAAGACCCACAGCTTCAGCGATATTGATTGCATAAATGGTGACACGATAATTATGCTCATTCGTATCGCTGTCCCTTTTTGCTATTGCGTTCCCAAGCACCTCAAGCATACCGATATTTGCCTCAAAAAGCTCCTTGGACAATGTTTCCAGTTCCAGCTTCTTTTCCTTTAGATCCTCGATAACGCTTTCAAGCTGCTGCTCTCTTGATTCAACCCTCACAATCATCATACCGAAGGCCTCGGCTAATTCAGCAACCTCTTCAGGGTATTTACCAGTCTTTGTTAACTCATAAATTCCCCCTGCTTCCTGGTAGTTCCCCATTGAAGCTTGATCGGCAAGTTTTGTGAGTTGTCGAAAGAGGTTTTCTATGTGTTTAAAAGACATGCAAATCCTCCATCTTCTGCATACTATTGCATCCTTTCTATTTTTGCAACAACATCTTTAGTTTTCTGTTGTTTTTATCCTAAAAACATGTCATTACATTAAAAAGAGATTGCCCTTGATTGTTCGCATTATCCTTATATTTTTCATCCTTTCCCATGCCTTAACCTTCCCTGCATGGGGAGAGCAACTCAAAAAAGTGGTCTTTGTCCCACAATGGTTTCCTCAGGCACAATTCGCCGGGTATTATGTTGCCAAGGAGAAAGGAATATACAAAAAATATGGTATTGATATCACGATTCTTCGCGGTGGACCCGATTATATTCCCTCTGTAATGCTCACACGGGGTAAGGCCGATTTTACAACGATGTTTCTCTCCACAGCAATTCAAAAGCGCACAATGGGCATCAGGCTTGTGAATATTGCACAGATTACCCAGCGCTCAGGTTTTATTCTGGTGGCTAAAAAAGCGAGCGGAATTCTCACTCCAAAAGACCTGGATGGGAAAAAGGTAGGCCTCTGGTCTGACAATCAGCTCCAGCCCCTCGCTTTTTTTCGCAAATGTGGTATTAAAATGAGGACTGTTCCCCAGAGCGCCACAGTGAACCTCTTTTTAAGGGATGGGGTGGATGTGGCTTCAGCCATGTGGTATAACGAGTATCATGTTATATTGAATGCCGGTATTGATGAAGATGAACTGACAACCTTCTTTTTCGATACATATGGACTGAATTTCCCCGAGGATGGCATTTATTGCCTTGAAGAAACCCTGAAAAAGAACAGGCAATTGTGCCGCAACTTTGTAAAGGCATCGATTGAGGGCTGGCAATACGCCTTTGAGCATCCTGAGGAAGCCCTTGATATTGTGATGAAGTATATCAGTGAAGCGAATATCGGCACAAACAGGGTACATCAAAAATGGATGCTAAACCGCATGAGGGGCCTGATCCTCCCTGCGGGAAAGGATACATCAATGGGTACCCTCAACAAAGAGGACTATAATACGGTAGTAAGAGAGTTAATGTTTGGCGGCATTATCAAAAAAATACCACCTTTTGGTGAATTCTATGTCAACTGTGCCAGGAAAAAGTAAAAAAAGGGGTTTGGCTTTTAAACTTGCCCTCTTCATCTTAACCAGCACAACGTGTATCTTTTTCATTGCCTTTGGGTATAACTACTGCTATTCGAGAAAACTTGTGTTGAAAGATGTCGAAGAAAATGCAAAAAACCTCACCAGGTCAACGGTAAATAAAATAGAAACCATGCTCCGTGGCGTGGAGAGGGCACCTACATACCTCGCCTATACACTGGAAAAACAAAAATATAGCCAGAGGGAGCTTCTCCAGCACATAGAAGACCTGTTAATAACGAACTCGGAAATATTTGGCTCTACTGTGGCCTTTGAACCCTTTGCTTTCAATAATAAATCCCTGTATTTTGCTCCATATTATTGCAGGCATACACATCAATTAAAACTCACGTATATCGGAAGTGAAGCTTACAGGTATTTTTACTGGGACTGGTACCAGATTCCAAAAGAAACCAATATGCCCGTGTGGAGTGAACCATACTTTGATGAAGGCGCTGGGAACATCATGATGTCTACTTACTCTGTACCATTCTACCGTCATGTCAATGGGAAACGGGAATTTCAGGGTGTGGTGACCGCTGATATTTCATTAGAATGGCTTGTGGAAATCCTCTCCCGGATATCCGTTTATCAATCGGGACATGCGTTTCTCATTTCACAAAACGGGGTTTTTATAAGCCACCCTAACAAAGACTGGGTCATGCGGGAAAGCATATTCAGCATTGCCGAAGCAACAGGTGCTGCAAATCTACGGCGCATCGGCAGGTGCATGATAAGTGGTTCAGAAGGCTTTGATTCTCAATACAGTTATTATCTGGGAAAGAAATCGTGGATCTATTATGCCCCGTTACCATCCATCGGCTGGTCTATCGGTATCATTTTTCCTGAGGATGAACTCTATGCCGATATTGGAAAATTAGACAAAATAGTTCTGATCATCGGGGGAGCCGGTCTGGCCATTCTTTTTTTGGTCATCATTTTCATCTCCGGTAATGTTACTAAATCCCTGAGAGCCTTAACCCTGAAGGCTACTGAAATAGCAAAAGGCAATCTTGACATAGAAGTTCCCATAACGAAGTCAAATGATGAGGTTGGAGAGCTTTCCAGATCTTTTGAAGAGATGAAAATTTCTTTAAAAGAGTATATCAACAACCTTGCAAAAACCACTGCAGCCAAGGAACGGATAGAGAGTGAACTGAAGATTGCCCACAATATCCAGATGAGTTTCTTACCGAAGAAGTTTCCTCCCTTCCCGGAGAAAAAGGAATTTGAAATTTACGCCGTACTTGAACCTGCTAAGGAGGTTGGTGGTGACCTGTATGACTTCTTCCTGCAGGATGAAGATCACCTTTTTATATCTATCGGGGATGTTTCAGATAAAGGTGTGCCTGCTGCCCTTTTTATGGCAGTGACCAAAACCCTTATGAAGGGTATCGCCGAGCATGGGATAAAACCATCTGATGTGCTCATGAGGGTCAATCGTGAGTTATGCGAGGAAAATGAATCATTAATGTTTGTCACTGTTTTTTGCGGGGTATTAAATCTCAATACGGGTGAATTTTTATTTTCTAACGCTGGCCACAATCCCCCTGTAATAATTCGTTCCGGAGAGGAGGCCAACTGGCTTAATATTCCTGAAGGATATTTACTCGGTGTGATGGAAGATGCTGTGTATAAGACTGAGAAGGTTATGTTAAATCCTAACGATACGATTTTCCTCTACACTGACGGCGTGACCGAAGCTTTCAATAAAGACGAAATTGCCTATTCCAGTAAAAGACTGTTGCGGATTCTTGATGAAAACAAAAATCCCACGGCTGAAGGACTTGCTGAAAAAGTTATGCAGTCTATAAAAGACTTTACTGAGGAAGAGCCTCAATCTGATGATATTACCGTCCTGGTGTTGACGTTTAAAGGCATGTTGAACCAGTAAGGTGGCAT
>CAIJOT010000183.1 GCA_903822335.1 uncultured delta proteobacterium | reverse complement strand
TTTTTGTACACCTTTACCTGGTAATGGATTCATAAAAACACCAGGGGATGCTTCTGTAATGCCATAGCCTTCACTTAATGGGGTGGAGAATTTGCTGTTCCATTCGAGCAATATAGGTTCTGGTGTTACGGCCGCCCCTGTTGCTACTTTCTCTTCCACTGAGCATGTAAAAAAATCTTTCTCTGCCATATTCCCTTACAGATATCGTTAAATTTGATGAAGTGCCTTACTGAACAGTGATTTATCTCATTTACACCTGCCTTGCCATAGTTTTGTATAGTTTGCCATTACATTATCCAGCTTTACTATTCCTCATAGAGCAGTCGTTCAAGAGGTTTTGGTGGATTAGAGAGATTGTTGGGATCAAAAGTTGCTTTAAGCTTCTTCATCCACTGGTCATAATTGTGCCATGCCTTACCAAACATACGGGTGTCTTCCATAATAGCGTATCCGCCTATCTTGAGATCCATTTCCCGGCACGCCTGCTCGTGGGCTCGCAGGGCATCTATCTCTTTGTCATCCACGTAGTTAAGGGATTCTTGTTTTCCCATGTGTCCGAATTCGTAAGGTGCCCAGAGCATTGGCGTGTCCCATGTATCCGCTAAAGGCGGGGTCCGCAGTCGGGCAAGTTCACGTACCCCCTTCTCAGTATGGAGACCGCAGTCGAGTGATTCAAAATAGACCTCGGAAAGGAACCTACCGCCAATAAACCAGGAGCAAACCGCATCAGCTGATTGAAAGTTCGATTCATCGGTCGCTGGCCCAGCGCTGGCCGTGCCACCGAACTCAGCTACGACATCAAGCAAAACTTTTTCTTCATATGCGAGCTGTTTCTCAGAGGTCCAGCCAAAACATAGAACGCGGATGTCCATTAAGTTCTTGTCCGCATTTTCCCCGAATTTTTTCCAGTTCTCCCAGAACCCTGCCGCTCCCTTCCCTCTTGACCGGGCTACATACCGGAACAGAGGAGGGATGCTGCTGACGAGCAAGCCTATCTCACAACGGCCCAGTTCGTACATGAAATCGACTGCTACCTCGCGGGTAGGCATGGTGACATTGTACCACTTCATTCTGTTTTCCGGCAACTTGAGCGTCGTGCGGGGAGACACCCCTTTGGGCTCAAGCTTTTCCGGGATGAAGGGAAATATTTTTACACCAATCTTCGTGATCGTACCCAGCCCTCCTTCATGACCTTCATTGCCACGCATGAGTGCCCTGAGGTCAGGCCCTGGCCCTTCCCCCCAGAAATAATCCTTTAAGTATGAGCGAGAACCGAGTTTTAGCAGATCTCCATTCGGAAGTACCCATTCAACTGCAAGGACCCTCCGATAGCCAAGGCCAAATCTCCACCCGATTACCGCATCCCCGCAATGTACGAGGTTCGCCAAGACAGATGATTGGGCACCACACGTAGGGACAAAAGTCATGAGACCTCTTTTGAACAACTCTGCCTGGAGCATGGAGTGACTTATACCTGGCCCCACAACGGCATAAAGATCCTTCTCGTTAATCTCGAGCTGGGTCATCCTTTTCAGATCAATCATGATTACATCATCAATTGTGGGTGCACACATAGCACTGAAAAAAGTACTCGTTGGGATAAATGGTAAACGATACCTGTTGGCTATCTTTATTATTTGTTGTATTTCCTCACCAGTCTCTGGCTGAATGCTTATCCCAGGCGGGACAGCATTGACATCAACTACGCCTGTAGCATAGCCTCCTTTTGTATCTGCGATACGGACCGCAGGATCGTCAGAAACCCATTCAGGGCCAACAATCGACTGAAGTGCCTCATAAGCCTCTTTTGGTATACTCATAACAATCTCCTCCTTAGTCTTTAGGGTAGGGCCTTTTCTATTATCTCCGCCATGTCGTAGGTCTTCATGTTTGTCTGATTCTCCTTTGCTGTCCTCTGGAAGAGTTGCTTGCACACAGGACAGCTTGTGACGATAGCTTCGGCACCGGTTTCTTTCGCTTCCCCAATCCTTTCTGACGCGGCCCATGATGCGAATTCCGGAAATGCAAGTTCTGCCCCCGATCCGCCGCCGCAGCACCAGGCGTTTTCTTTCATCCTTTCCATTTCCACAAGTTCAATGCCAGGAATACTTTTCAGTATGTTCCGCGGTGGTTCATAAACACCGGCATGACCGTCACGCCTGAAATGTTTCACCGGGTTCGGCACGCCATACCGTTCATAGGTACCCTCCCAGTGGTACCAGGGCTCGCTGAGCCTGCCAAGGTTACAGGGGTCATGGTAGGTCACCTTGAGCGGTACCTGTTTGGTGAATGTTACGTGGCCGGATTTTAGCAGCGTGTCAACGTGTTCCGTAATGTGTACTACATTGTAGTTCATGTCGCTCGTCGATTTGCCAAGAATCTTAGGATAATCAACCTTCCATGTCTTGTAGCCTTCAGCGCAACTCAGGAGCACCGTCTTGGCGCCGCTTTGTTCCAGCATCTTGATGTTTCGTTCTGCCTGTCTTTTAAAGGCGTCGAACTGCCCGGTGGAATAGAGTAAATGGCCGCAACATGTCTCATCAGTACTTACCATAAAATCAGTCCCTGCTGATAAGAGTGTTCGTGCCGTGGCACGGGCTATGGAGGGGTCTGCGTAACTGGCGGCACAACCCACAAAATAGAGGATGTCAGCCTTCACTGAGGGTTTAATATCCTCCGTAAGCCAATTCAAACGATCTGCATGGGGGGCACTGTAACGGTTGTGAGTCGTTTCTATATTTTTTGCTACCGCCCTGTGTTCGGCCATTGGTCCAGCTCCAACCTCAACAGCTTTTGCCTTAAGCGCCTCTATGACGGAGAGGATCTCAGGGTCAAGATTCCTTTTGCACCTCACATCGCAGGCCCCGCAACTCGTGCATTTATAGAGTGCATCAAGAAGCGCGGGCGTAAATCGAATGCCGTTGTCCATGATGGCAAGCGCTGAATACATGAGCCCCGGGGCGCTATAAAGGTTGAATGCGTGTTTCTGGGTAATGGGGCATATCCGGGCAAAACGCGCGCTTTTCATGTAGATGTGGTCAACCCACTTACAGTTGGAACATCTTATACAGCCGTTGGCATCATGTCTTAAGTTTTCAAGTGTTATCATCATATTATCTCCCTCCTTCATTAAAAACATAGTCTGCCGGGCGCCATGACATTGTTGGGATCGAGCCAATGTTTCGTCTTCTTCAGCGCGGCGGTATAAGAGGCTGCTTTATCGTACACCATATTTGCCACAGGTCCGTAAGGCCTCGTAAAAAATGCCCCGTTATTGATCAAAGTTTCCGCAGCTTCAACATATAAATTATGAATCCTATTGGCAGTTTTTGTGTCTTGAGGGTTATAATAGAAGTTACACTCAAAATGACACGCCCGGCCCCTTTCCAGGGGCTGAATATAAATCCCGATCTCATCCAGGGGATAGCCATTCGCGGCCACTGGTTCTGTGACGATTTCCGTAAAGTCGGGCGCCTTGCTCAACACCGTGTGAAAATAAATATCCTGACAGGAGCCTTTGTAGCCAAACTTCCAATAAACCTTCTCAGACGGCCATGCATTGCGCAGCATGCCGGGTAGTTTCTTCTCTAGCCCCGGGGCACCCTTTAGCGAAGTATGCGCTTCGGGAATTCCAAGCTCCATGGTTATCCGGTTGAGTGCTTCCTCCTCATACTCGATCCGCTCTTCCGGCCGTCTCCACCCGCCGGCCAGGATGAGGATGAGAGTCCATGGTGGAAGAATCTCGCGGAGGAAGGAAAAATCGCCGGGCCACTTCTCGGCAAGAATTGCTGCCAAGTTTACCCTATTTAGCAGAAGACATTCGGAGCCTATCATGTTCTTCTGAATCCGATATATAGGCTCGATAGCTTGGTCAATCCGTTCAAAGGGCATGAAGAAAGTCTTATTAACCTTTGGTTTGACCTCGGCTTTCACGATCATCCAGGTTACTATACCCATAGTACCCTGAGCCCCCTGGAAGAGCTTTACCCAGTCTATGCCGGGTCCCTGGGGGTTGACTCCGTCGGCTGCATTGTCCGGGAATCCCACTGTGCACGATGACCCACTCCTCATGAGATCTCCATTCGGGAGAACCACTTCCAGATTGAGTATCGGGTCTCCGTATTCAAATTTTGGAATGAGCATGGGTTCTCTTTCCAGACTGCCCGAGAGGGCTGACTTTAGGGGGTGAGCGAATAGCGGATTAAGTGCCATAAGGTCATGTCTGTCAAGCTCATCCTGTAGTTGGGTCCACGTTACTCCCGGTTCAATGCGTATGGCCCTGTTCCGTATATCAATATTCAAAATTCTGTTCATTTTCCGCAAATCGACCATAATACCACCCTGTACAGGTAGAGCAGCACCGTTGAAATGAATACTCGAACTACAGGGGATAAGAGGTATCTGTGTCCGGTTTGCGAGTTTAACGATGTTCTGGATCTCTTCAACATTCTTCGGTCTTGCCACATAGTTGGGCATGCTCGGCATGCTCACACTATAATCCTTTGAATAGAGTTTTAGTTCCTCCGCGTCAGCCGAAACATTCTCTACCCCAACTATCGCTGCCAGATCTTCTTTCATTCCCATAGCAATCTCCTTCTCTTGTCTTTCATTTCCATAGTAATAAACCTACATTATTTGTCTTTAAAAATGGGTTTCCTCTTTTCAAGAAACGCTTTAAACGCCTCAAAATGGTCCTCTGTCTGTGCGCACACACCAATGGCAAGTGTCTCAAACTGCAACTGGCTTGCAAAGTCTGCATCCATTCCCTGATATAACGCCCTCTTTGCAAGTTGAATGGATATTGAAGGTGCCTGGACTATTTTTTTTGCCATTTTACGCGAAAACTGTTCAAGTTCAGCGTCTGGAACAACCTCATTTACCAGGCCTATCTCCTTCATCTGCTGTGCATCGATGATGTCACCGGTGAACATAAGCTCACAGGCCTTTGCTATACCAATCAACCTCGGTAAATTATAGGTAGATCCAAATTCAGGTGTAAGGCCGACGCGAGCAAAAGGTGCACCCATCTTTGCATTCACTGATGCAACCCTTATGTCACAAGCGAGGG
>CAIJOT010000182.1 GCA_903822335.1 uncultured delta proteobacterium | reverse complement strand
CAAAAAAACAAAAAAGGAGGTAATTATGAAAAAGCATGTATTTATTAAGGTTCTTTTGTGCGTATTGTTATTCTCGTTCTGCCTTATTACTTACAACAGCTATGCAGCGGAAAAGGTAACTACTCTTCGATATACCCATTTTAATACTCCAGATACTCCAATGTGTAAGGTGGCCCAGGAGTGGTGCAAAGAGGTAGAAAAACGAACCAATGGCAGGGTAAAAGTCATGTTATATCCCGGGGGCACCTTAATCCCCATTGTACAGACATATGACGCCGTGGTGAAGGGTTCCGTGGACATTGGCTTTGGCATATTCACCTATTCAAGAGGAAGATTCCCGCTTACAGAAGTGATCGACCTTCCACTTGGATATAAAAACGCTTATACTGCAACCAAATTGATTAATGAATATTATAAAAAATTCAAACCTAAAGAATTAGATGATGTTAAGGTTCTTTATCTCGAGGCACATGGCCCCGGCATCATGCATTTCAAAAAACCCATCACGAAAATGGAAGAACTAAAGGGCATGAAAATAAGGTCAAGCGGTCTGAGCGCAAAGATAGTAACAGCACTTGGTGGTACACCTGTCAGCTTACCCATCACAGAGGCATATGATGCAATCTCCAAAGGCATAGCAGATGGTATGACAAACGATGTTGGTGGTTTGTTCTTATTTGGGCTTTCAGAATTACTACCGTACCATATTGAAAATTACGGCTCAGCTTACGTATCAGGTTTCTATACTGTGATGAACAAAGGCAAATGGAATGCCCTTTCACCCGCCGACCAGGCAATTATCGACAAGATAAACGAAGAATGGATTGAGAAAAGAGCCGTAATGTGGCGGGACGATGTTGATGGTGTGTCAAAAAAAGCTATGTTACAGAAAGGGCAAAAGTTTGTTCCCCTTTCAAAAGAAGAGGATGCACGCTGGGCACAGGCAGTAAAACCAATACTCGATGATTATGTAAAAACGACAAAAGAAAAGGGCTTGCCCGGAGACCAGGCTTTAAAATTCTGTCTTGATTATTTAAAGGCCCATGACAAATAGCAAGCCCTATGGGGATGTTCCCTGGACATCCCCAATCTCCAACATTAAGGAGGCATAATGGAACGTTTATTCAGAGTTACTTCCCGGTTTAGCAAAACACTGAACTGGATAGGGGGGGGAGTACTTGTATTCATGATGCTTCTCACCGTTGCCGATGTAATTCTAAGATACTTGAAAAGGCCTATCCTGGGCACTTATGAGTTGGTCTCCTTTTTGGGAGCCGTCGTAATAGCTTTTGCCCTCCCACTCACAAGCTGGGAAAAAGGACACGTTGCTGTAGATATACTATTTGAATTTTATCCCAAGGCAAAGAAGAATGTGCTTGATGCTATCACAAGATTGATGGGGATACTCTTCTTTGTTATTCTCAGCTGGAATCTCATTGGTATGGGAGCAAGCCTTTATAAAACTGGAGAAGGTACTCTTACGCTTCAACTGCCATTATATCCCATCGCATTTGTACTGGGGTTTAGCTGTGTGGTGCAGTGTCTCATCTTAGTAACAGATCTTATAAAGACATTATCCAATGGAGGGAAAAATGGATGAGACAATAGTAGGGATTATAGTTCTCTTTGTATTATTAGGAGTTTTTCTTACTGGATTTGAGATGGCATTTGCAATGGGGCTTGTGGGTTTTGTTGGTTATGCCATGCTCGTATCATTTGCAGGAGCAGCAGATATCGTTGGAAAAGTTTTTTTCGAATCATTATCGTCTTACGGGTTGACCGTTATTCCCCTATTTATTCTTATGGGACAGGTAGCATTCAACGCCGGTATTGCTAAGGGTTTGTATGATAGTGCCAATAAATTTATGGGTCATGTGCCTGGGGGGCTTGCCATAGCAACTGTCGCAGGTGCATCAGCGTTCAAGGCGATCTGCGGATCAGTAGCTGCCACTGTCGCAACATTTGCAAGTGTTGCTGTCCCCGAGATGGATCGATACGGTTACAGCAAGAAACTCTCAACAGGGGTAGTTGCAATTGTAGGTACACTCGGGGGACTCATACCACCCAGCGTGATTCTTATTATACTTGGCCTTGTTACCCAGCAATCTATTGGGAAACTTTTTCTGGCAGGTTTGATTCCCGGGCTTATTATGGCTGTATTCTTTGTGGGCATTATCATTGTATGGTGTAGGATAAATCCATCACTCGGGCCAAAAAGTGAAAAATATCCAATGAAAGAAAAAATAAACTCTCTCTATGCGGTGATATGGCCTATAGTGATTTTTTTTGTAATAATAGGCGGGTTTATGGTAGGACTCTTCACACCTACAGAAGCGGGTAGCATTGGAGCTTTTGCTGTAATAGTCTTTACGCTTCTCAAAAGAGACCTCAATTTTGAAAAGTTCAAAAAATCATTGGCGGAATCTTTACGTACATCTTGCATGGTACTCATGCTTGTCGCAGGTTCTGCAATGTTAGGCGCTTGCATCATAGTGACTAACATTCCCATCCTTGCAGCAGATTGGGCAGCCCATCTTCCACTCCACCGACATCTGATTATGATCTTGATCTGTCTCATATACCTTATAGGGGGGTCATTTATTGATGACCTTGCTTTCATGATTCTTGCTACCCCAATTTTCTTTCCTGCTATTATTAAACTTGGCTATGACCCAATGTGGGCAGCTATAATGATTTCAGTTACAGTAATGATTGGAGGAGTTATTCCTCCGGTTGCCATGTGTGTTTTTATTGTAAAAAACATAACCAAGGTTCCAATAGGTACGATATATAGCGGAGTATACCCGTTTTTGATTGCCCTTTTTCTTATTGCAGCATTGCTGTTCATATTTCCACAAATTGCCACGTTCCTTCCTAATCTTTTTATGAAATAGGGAATAACTGGAGGGTTATATGACTTACAAAGAACTTATAGTTGAAAAAAAAGATAACATACTAACCATTAAGTTTAATCGACCAGAGCAGATGAATGCAATCAATACACAACTCACAAGTGAATTCCTTGAAGCGTTAATCTCTGCAGACAAAGATAATGAAGTCAGGGTAGTAATCATAACAGGTTCCGGGAATGCATTTTGCGCAGGTATTGATATATCAGAAGCCATTGAAAAAATAGAACAGAAAACACCTATTCTCTCATCCTTTGAAAATATGATTCCCTCACAAACGAGCGTACCCTGGATCCCTATGATCATAAGGTATATGAAGAAACCGGTGATTGCAGCAATCAACGGACCTGCAATAGGAGCAGGCTTCAGCATTACCCTCGCTTGTGACATAAGGGTTGCATCAGTGAATGCAAAGATGGGTGCACCTTTTGCTCGCGTCGGCCTTACACCTGAATTTGGATCTACCTATAATTTACCGAGGTTGATTGGTATAGCAAAGGCCTGTGAGCT
>CAIJOT010000181.1 GCA_903822335.1 uncultured delta proteobacterium | reverse complement strand
CTTTGCTCCAGGTGGCTCAGGTGAAGTTGCGGATGGTTCGCGGCATACCAGACCAGGTCGTACCAGTCGCGGCCCTTGACCCGGCTCTTCCATCGTCGGCAGAGGACGGCATGCATCTTGCCGGCGAACAGATCAGGAAGGACAAATGTCCTGACCGAAAACGGAATCGGTTGCAGGATAAATTTATTTTCCGTAACAAAGCCAGGCGGCGGATCTGTATCGACCTCGATCTTAATCTTCAGGACTTGGCCACGAGAAATCGGCCAGGCAATCTCTTCGGCTGTCTTTATTGTGAGTAGATGCTTCAGTGTGTTGGCCTTCAGAAACGCTGACTGGACGGAGCTTTCGTCCGTCTTTTCTCTTGTCGTCATATTGGCCTCGAACCCGAACGACCGTAACTCCCGCTCTACGGCACCGCTATACCGGGAAAGTTCAAAATCGGTCATGGGCTTGAGTAGTGAAAAATCGAGGTCCTCTGAAAAACGGTCCATCCCGTAAAGAATCCGGAGAGCCGTGCCTCCGTAAAACGCAACCTTCTCGAAAAACTTGCTTCGCCAGAAACCGAGAAGGGTAATCTCCTGCATGATCTCCCGAAGGGCCCTCACATAATCCTCGACGTTTTGACAGTCATGCCGGTCGAGCATGCGGGCAATCGCGTCATTCATGGCGTTCCCCCTTTCCGCCAAGCCGACGGACCAGTCCGCTCAGCAATCGGAGCTTCCGGGACCGGTAGTGATCAGCTATCAGAGAGATCGTCTCAGCATTCAGTCTTCCCAGTCCCTCGGGATCTATCCGCAAACTGTCCAATGAATAAGTCCTTATTTCTGCCTGGGTGCGAATAGCTGTTCCCCGGTCAGCCTGGATCTTATCAGCCAGGGCCTTTTCCGGGATCGCGATGAGAAAAGAACGCCCACCCTCGAGTTCTACCTGGTCGATACCGATCGGGTAGGCTCTCATGGGAACACCGCGGTACATGAAAAGGCCGACAGGGGTGGAAAAGCGCCTGCCCCGGCTACAGGTAACCGACGTCACCGCTTCTACCCTTTCCGGAATCAAGCCGTAGTAATGTAAGGCGTAATCGAGGGAAATATAGGAAGGCCCGCAGATCATATTTGCCAGGACTTCTTTAGAGAAGGGGCGCCGTTTGTATCTCTCCCCAAAAATGTAAATGCCCTTTTTTACCCGGACGATGGCCCCCTGCCTCAGCAGGGCCGTGATCTTGTCACGGGGGCGGTCATATTCCCGCAGACCGTCCAAAAGAACCTGATAATCAAACTCCTCGCCCGTGATCTTGCTTCGCAGTTCTTCCATCATTTCTGTTTCCTTCAACATCATGGATTTTGGGAAAAATATAACACAATTCAGCAGAGTATGTCGACAAATATTCGACATACTCTGCCCATATTGACAACGTATTGGAAGGGAGGAAGACTGAAGGTAAGGAAGGGGTTAAGGATTAAGGGGCGGAAAGAGGAAAGGAAGGGTTCAAGGGTTCGAGGGTTCAAGTGAAAACAAATCCGAAATCCGCAATCCGCAATCGCCAATCCGAAATCCTTACCGGGTCAGGTTTTCCCTAACTGTTTCTTTGTCTATCGTTAAAATGAGATTGCTGTCTGATTTCGTTAAATTTTTTGAACTGAAAGGGTCAAATTCAAGGTTTGCTATGATCCTGCTGAACACTTCTCTGAGTGCCCTTGCTCCAATACGGGTATTCTCCAGGGCGTGGGTTACAATTAAACTCAACGCATCATCAGCCATACGCAAATCAATACCCATGGCTTTAAAGTATTCCTGTGAGTTGCGAAATGGCGAATCGTCAGCATTCAACATGATCTGCTTCAAATCATTTTTACTCAGGTCATCAAGGATGGCTATAGAACCAAAACGGGATATAAATTGCGGGAACATGCCGTATGTGAACAAATCGGAAAGCTTTACGTATTGTTTCAACTTGAACCTGACT
>CAIJOT010000180.1 GCA_903822335.1 uncultured delta proteobacterium | reverse complement strand
GGCGGTGCGGGGGGAGATTCTAATACTATTACTATTGGTGCCTGTCTTTCGGTAGGCGTCTGTTCGGATAAAGCTTTGCTTTCTAATAGTGCAGTCTGTAAGACCCCGCCCCCTCCCGGTGCGGTTGCTCTCTGGTATATCCCCATTTCCCCCTCTGTTGCCCTCCTCGGTGGTGTGGGGAGTGAAGTGGGAGTGGAAACAAAGGAGATAAAACCCGCAGTGAGTGGTACCATCTTATCCCGTGCCTGGGGGTTAAAGAAATACCCTTTTCCTTCGATGAAGAGGACTCCGGAGAATCCCCTCTCGTGGAATACCACCATATTGGTACCCCTGATACCTGCAACGGCATTCGGGGTATGGACTTCGAACTTATTTCCTTCAGCGAAGGCAGCAGCTTTTTTAATGAACTCTTCTGCGGCAACTGCCTGCACCCTTCCCCTGTGGAGTTTTGCGACACCACTACTTTTGTCTCCTTCGACCATGTATTCCTTGATCTCTACCCTTGTATTGGTGGCAATCCGTAAGAGGTTCTTGTTCACAAAGGTAATCTCTGTTTTGCTGTTACTCTTTGTCCTGAAGATATCACCCACATCCACAGGGTCTCCGAGATTGATGGGTGATGCGATGTTCTTTCCTGTTTTCAGGACATCAACCCGACCTTCAAGGGAGGTAATCTTGCCTACTGGGGCAGCAAGGGAGATATGGGATATGAGGAGGAGGGAGAAGGCTATTACAAATATTATATATTTTTTCATGGTATTATACCTCCACGGGTTTAGTATCTGTATTCCACGCCTAACATAATGACTTCACGTTTGTAATCGTATACATCAATGTTACACTTGTCCCTGGTGTATGAATACTGGGCAATAACCTCGGTGTTCTTAAAAAGGTCATAAATAAAGCCAAGGGAGGTGCTATATGTATCGTTCCTCCTTGCCATGTTGAATACATTATTTGTGTAGGTATATTTTGTAAACGCTGCATCACCGGTAAGCTGGAATTTCAATTTATCCCTGAGCGGGTAAAGCACATTCATACCGAACCTGTGTTCTTTGTTCGTCCAGTTGTCACCATCGGTATACTCTTCCGAATAGGTATATTTTACACCGAATAACCCTTTACCCTCTTTGAAAAAATATGTCCAGCCGAGGGAACCGGTGAGTGTGTGTCCGTCCCTGTCTTCAGCAAGAGCAACTGAAGGTAAAAGGTATTCTTTTTTACTATAACCCAGGGAGAATTCGCCAACACTATTTTGACCTATCATAAACCTGATTGTGGGATTTACACCTATATACTGCATATATTTTGCATCGTTAAACATCCAGTTGGCGGGATCGTTAAGGAAATCAGTCCCCTTATCCCTCTGCAGCCAGCTATAACTAAAGGTGACAGGCATAGTGAGTGAAAATTTTTCGAAATTGTATCCGGGAACAGCACTTATTGTCTGGGTCATGGAATTGTAATCATCCCTCCTGAAGTACCTATCCGCACCGAGCGCATACTGGAGTGAGAAGCTATAGGGTTTGTTGAATGAGAAGGGGGCAGTATATCCGACCCTGAGGGTCATGTTGTTTCCCATGTCTTCTCTTCCCGAAATTGAACCAGGTGCAGGTGTACCTCCGATTGTATTTGAAGATGGCTGGGCAATGACATTGCTGTCATATTTCATGCCCAGACTGATACCAAACCTCCATGGTCTTTCACGCTCAATCTTGTCGGATACGAGTTTTTCATAATCCCTCGCAAAGGTTGCTGTATCTGTATTGGGATCAATGGTAATCAGAAATTTCAAACGGTTTTGCGCGTCTTTCAGCTTTCCCTGTTTCATGTAAATATTGGCAATCTGGAACTCCACCGACTGCGTCATTGTCTTATCGAGCTTTTTTGCGTTCTCAAAGGCGATGACTGCCTCGGTATCTCTCCCTTCTTTCAAGAGCATAAGCCCTTTGAGAAATTGCAGCCGTGCAGGCTGAACGCCCTCTTTTTCTCCTACCTCAATCCATTTTCTTGCTTCGCTTAGTTGACCGGTCTGGTAGAGTGCATCTATGAGCTCAATGAGGGCTTCTTTCACCTGAGGAGGGTATGTTACCGCATCCCTGAAATATGGGATAGCATCTTTGTAGTTCTCCATGATTTTATAGGTAAGACCAAGATAAAAAGCTACTTTTGTTGATGTTGGCTCAAGTTTTTGTGCCCCAAGAAAAAACTCGAGCGCTTCCTCATAGTTCTCTTCTTGAAAATCCTTTAATCCTTTTTCAAAAAGGCTCTGACTATATGCAAGTTCTGTAACACATAAAAAAAGCACGCAAAACAAGACAATTACGCATTTATTACGCATACTTTCCTCCTCTTTCTATTACCGGGGCTTGCGCCTGTCCCCGTAAGGGGGTCGCCCCCTCCCCAAGCAAAGCTTGTGGAGCCTCCCCCTCTCGCTCGCTGTGCAAGCTGGATAGATTCGAATCTATCTTCATAATGTTATAACACTACCCTGTTCCAATGTTTTAATTGTGTGTCTTCCCAGAGAAGATATTTCATTCAGTATTTCGTTTAAAAAGATTGGTTTTATATGGGTGATATAGATGGGCATATCACCCAATCCAAATTTGTCTATATGTTCAATAAGTATGGATAGCGTCATGTGTCCTGATATTTTCGCTAACCTCTCAAGTCTGTTAGGAAATGATACGTCTGCAATGATAAAATCGATCCCTTTTTCATTACGGGCTACTTCCCAGAATCTTTTTGTTGGCCCCGTGTCTGAGGTGAACATAAAGCCTCTATCACCTTCTTTTACCGCATAGCCAACGGTATATACCGTATGGGTCATCAGGACAGGTTTAATCGTGATATTATCTATAGGTGTGGTTTTCTCAATCTCAATTTCGCGAGGCTTTATCACCGCGTTATGCTCCGACGGTATAACTGTAAAATCAGGCCATATTAAGTTATTGAAGAGGTTGTGAGAGATTATATCAAGTATTTGTTTCACGCTGATGAGCTCCAAACTATACACGCCCAGCATCACGAGTTCATCCACGAGGGGGAAGAGGCCCTTCATGTGGTCTATGTGGGTGTGGCTTATAACCACCTGCTTTATCTTTCTTAATCGCTCCTCGCTGTCAATAACTTCTGTGACAGTCCCTGCATCCAGTAAAATGGAGTCATTTATAAGAAAAGCTGTAGACCTGTATTTCCCGATGACATTTCCATAACATCCGAGAATCTCTAACCTCATTAAATGCATTCTAATCAACCATCCGTCATTAGTCAAGAAGTTTCACATTGTTTCTCTTGATAATTTGTCATTTTTTATTGATAATAGTTATCATGAAGAAGTGGTTTGTTGTGAACACAAAACCAAAGAATGAGGACAGGGCAGCAAATAATTTTTTAAGTGGTGGCATTGAGGTGCTTGCACCCAAGTTGAGACTGAGGAAATACAAAGATGGGAGATTCATCTATGTGATTGAACCGATGTTTCCCAGTTATATATTTGTAAAATTCCATCCTGTAGATGACTATATTCTTGTGAAATACACGAGGGGTGTAAAGACGATAGTGAACTTTGGCGGGAAAATTGTTCCACTTCATGATGAGTTTATAGAGTATATAAAAGACAAGCTTGAAGATGGTGTAGCAACTATACAACCGAAAGGGTTCAAAAAAGGGGAAAAGATTGTTATTAAAGATGGACCCTTCAAGGGTCTAAGCGGTATATTTGAAAAAGAGCTGGATGGAAAAGAACGGGTTGCGATACTCCTTGATGGCATAAATTTCTCTGCAAAAATGGAAATAGACAAGGGCCTCATTGTCAGCGTTTAACCCACATTGAACAAAAAGGTAATCCCAACATTTCTGATACTTTCTATATGGCTCGTATTCGTAGGTTTTAAATTAAAGAGCCACTACCAGCCGCCACAGGAAACGCCGTATCTCTCTACTGCATACGCTGAAAAGGTTGGTGTGGAGGAATATAATTATGGGATTTATATGCGAAATACGCGGATAGGCCATATGAAAAGGTTGATAGCGCCGACGGAGACCGGTTATAAGATGTTTGAAGAAGGTACAATGAGAATAAGCTTCCTGGGAGAAAAGAGAGAGATCCGGATGAACATGTATAGTGACATGGACAAGGGTTTTCGCCTGAAAACATTTGTTTTCCAGATGCAATCGGACAAGGACAATGTGCATGTGAAAGGGGAGATGGAGGGTAATAAGATAGCCATCTCTTTTATCACGAAGGAACAGAAAAATGTGTATAAGATTCCTGTAAAAGAACACCCCATTGTCTCCTCTGCCATCGTTCCTTACATGGTAAAGTCAGGTTTCAACAAGGATAAGACGATGAAACTGCCGGTTTTTGATCCTTCCACTTTGATGGGGTATGATGCGGATATTGCCCTCCTCGGTTGGGAGAAGATTGATGTAGAGGGTGAGATGATGCGCACCTTCCATATAAAAACAACCTTTAAAGGCATTGAGGTCCATGCATGGGTAGATGAGGCAGGTGCGATTGTCAAGGAACTGAGCCCTATAGGACTGATAGTTCAGAGGGAGAAAGAGAAAAAAGGGTCTGATTATTTTGATGTGAATCTTCTTTCATCCATAGAGGCAACTGGCAAAATAGAGGATTCGAAACGCGCCTCGTATATGAAAGTCAGGATAGAGGCGAAGAAGGAGCTCATAGACGTCATCAGAAAAAACCATACGATAAAAGGGGATATCCTGGAAATTCAAAGAGGTAACCTGTCCCATGTAACACTCAATCCAGACCTCTATCTCGCTCCATCCCCTTTCATCAATAGCGATGATGGGGAGATCCGTTCTTTTCTGCCAGGTATTATCCAATCCCAGACACAGGACAGCGAAAAGGTTCAGTCTATCATGCGGTGGGTATATAAAAACTTAAAGAAGGAACCCTCCTTTTCCATCCCCATTGCGAAGGATGTTTTTCTGAGAAGGGCAGGGGATTGTAATGAACATGCTGTTATCTTTGCAGCTTTTGCAAGAGCAGCGCATATTCCATGTGCTATTGTCTCGGGTATGGTTTACAACAAAGATAATTTCTATTACCATGCGTGGAATCTTGTGTATCTTGAAAATAAATGGCTTGATGTGGATAGTACTTTTGGCCAGTTTCCGGCAGATGCAACCCATATTATCCTTGCCATTGGTGATATCTCCGATAGCATTGAAATCATGCAGTTTTTGAAGAATATTAAAATACATATAGTGGAAGCAAAATGATACGTTGTGTGAATTTGAGTAAATTCTATGGTAATGTGAGGGCCCTTGATACGATGAACATAGGGGTAGAAAAAGGGCAGATATATGGCCTGATAGGCCCGAACGGCGCAGGAAAGACAACCACGATCAAGTTGATTACAGGGCTCATAAAACCCACGAGTGGAAAGGTGTTTATCAATGGTCTGGACATGGGCAAAGATGCCTTACAGGCAAAAAGATATATAGGCTATATCCCCGATGAACCTTTTTTGTATGAGAGATTAACCCCTTCGGAGCTTATGGATTTTAAAGGAAGCCTTTACGATATGACACAGAAAGGGATTGATAGTAAAAAATGGGAGCTCCTTGAACTGGTAGGCATGTCTGAGTATAAAAATGACCTTATTGAGGGCTTCTCCCTCGGAATGAAGCAGAGGGTTGCGATAGCGATTGCACTTCTTCCTTCACCCGGGGTGATTATTGTTGATGAACCGCTGGTTGGCCTTGACCCGAGGGGCATGAAGAGGGTAAAGGAGATATTCTTCAAACTTGCAAAAGAGGGTGCAACGGTTTTCATATCCACCCATATGCTCAATGTTGTTGAGGAACTGGCAGACAGGGTCGGGGTTTTGAACAGAGGGAAATTGATTGCCGAAGGGCCTATAGATGTATTGAAGAACTCAAAGGATGAAAAACTTGAAACGATATTCTTCCGCCTCTTCTCCTGAGAACAGTGAATAGTGAACAGTGAAAAGATGAGATTCCAATCGCACGAGTACCTTCCCCTCGACCCCCTGGCCAAGAACTGCAACAGCGTCTTAGCAGGGCAGGCCTTGAACCCCTGGCCAAGAACTGCGGTTTGGCAGGGCAGGCCTCGACCCCCTGGCCAAGAACTGCAACAGCGTCTTAGCAGGGCAGGCCTTGAACCCTTTCACTCAATATGAGATACCTGCTCAACTATTTTTCTCTCAGACTCACCATGTTCAGACATTCTCTCAGACATCACAGGAAGGAGTTCATCCGGTATGGTTTGTTTCTCTCCTTTTTCCTTTTTGTATCTGTTGTGATATTCGTCCTCCTTTACAAGGCCTTCTTATTTTTCAACTCGTTTGAAATTATAGGGGAATTCCTTATCATTAAACTCATCTCAACGATCTTTTTTGTATTTTTTATCTTTCTCATCCTGAGTAACGTGAATAGTTTGGTGAAATGGTTTTTTACAAAAAATGACCTCCCTTTTGTCCTGACCAATCCTGTATCCATGACAGAAGTTTTTTTTACAAGAAGCCTGGAGGCCCTGTTCGAATCATCATGGGCATTCTTATTATTCTCAATCCCTATTCTGTTATCCTATTACATGGCAGTTTCCCGCTTCAATATGACCTTCTTTATTTCCTGCCTTTTGCTCCTGCCCTTTATCATCATACCCCATGGGATAGCTTTTATCCTTGTCATGTTGCTTGCGAGATTTGTATCGCCAAAGATTATAAAAAATACCTTCTCTTTTCTGTCCTTGATACTTGTTGCCTTGCTCGTAATTACCTTCAGGGCCATTCAGATTGAGAAGCTTGCAAGACCTGAGAGTTTTGCCCATCTCTATGAATACATGAGGTTTCTTGCGATTCCTACCCATCCCTTATTACCCACGAGCCCTTTTATAGAAACGATTGTGTATTTCACAAAGGGATTCAATACAACGATGGTCATCAATATAGGATTTTTCCTCTCCACCGCTCTTGCCCTCATTACAATATCCTATTGGATTCACAATTTTTTTTACACAACCTGTTATACAAACCTGAAATCGTCCTCAAGCACGATAAAAAGGGATATATTAGCAAAGATATTGTGGTTTCTGCCTATGAAAACAAAACACCTCTTTCTGAAAGAGATAAAAAACCTGACAAGGGACCCAAAAGAATGGTCTCAGGTTTTTCTCATATTAGCACTGATCTTTGTCTACGTGTACAACTTTAAGTTATTTCCGAGAGACAGGACCCCACTCCCGACAATCTTTCTGGAAAGCCTGCTTTCATTTTTAAATATGGGGCTTCTCACCTTCGTAATATCTGCCATAAGTGTGAGGTTTGTATACCCCTCATTCCAGCTCGAAGGAAGGCCTATCTGGATTCTCCTTACCTCACCTGTCAGCACAAAGGAGCTATATGTGAAGAAACTCATATTATATGTGCCGCCACTCCTCTTTCTTTCTCTGGTTTTAAACTATCTGTCAAATAAGTATATATCCCCCTCACCGATCCTCTATTATATGTCCTATGGATATGTGGCACTCATTACCATAACCTCTCCTGTCATCTCTCTGTATTTTGGCACGAAGGATATAAATTTCAGGGAATCTCCTAACCCCTATGGGGGGATAGGCGGGGTCATCTCTATGTTGATAATGCTCATATATGCAGTATTGACGCTAAGTATACTCGGATGGTCATCGTACTGGATGATCCTTTTTTCGCAACAAGGGATCATACCCCCTTTCCCTGTGAGGGCAAAGTTTTTCTTAACCTGTATTGTGATATGTATTGCTACGCTAAGTATGGTATATTATATGGTGGTGAAGACCATAGGCAACCTGAAAAAGATTGAATTATAGGGGACAGATATAGAAATACACGGAAATATCCAGGGGCTTAACCATCTCATAAAAAGAAGGCTCGGGAATCTCTATAATAAACGGATAGTGCCCACCCAGATTATTTCTTCTGACACTGCAAGAAACATCATGCAAATCTCAAAAGAGACTTCACGTCAGATAGGGCTTATCATCAACAGGAGGGGACTTGTTGAGTATGTAATCGTGGGTGAAAGGGGAAGGATAAAAATACCACCACTTTCAACAGAGAGGGTTGGAAGGGCAAGATTCCGTGGTGTGAGGTTTGTTCATACCCACCTTAACAATGAACTGCTCTCTAAAGAGGATTTAACTGACCTCGCCCTTTTGCAGCTTGATTTGGTTGCCTGTATTACCGAGAGGAAAGGGGAGGGAGCAGAAGCAGTACATATAGGTCACCTCGAACCGGAAAACAGAAAGGGCAAGGCATGGGAATTTATCGGACCTGTCAGCATGCAGGAACTGGATAATATAGATTTTACCCAGTTTATCACAGAACTGGAGAATGAATTCGTCAAGGCGAGGGGCAGGTTTTATGTTGTGGATAAGGACAGGGAGAAATGCGTGCTTATCTGCGTTATCCTCCCGAAAAGAGAAAAGAACATTGAAGACCACATCGCCGAACTCAAAGACCTGTGCTATTCCGCAGGTATAACGGTTCTCGATACTTTTGTGCAGAGACCGAAAGAATTACATCCAAAATACCTTATCGGGAAAGGTAAGATAGAGGAGGTTGTGATTAAATGCCAGCAATTAGGCGTAGACCTCATTGTGTTTGATGAAGAACTTTATCCAGGGCAGCTTAAGAATATCTCCTCTGTTACAGAGCTACGGGTTATTGACAGAAACCAGCTCATACTCGATATATTTGCCAGCAGGGCAAGCACCAATGAAGCGAAGATACAGGTGGAACTCGCACAACTGAGGTATATCCTTCCACGGCTCGCAGCAAAAAATACGGCCTTTTCAAGGTTGACAGGGGGCATAGGCGCGAGAGGGCCAGGTGAAACCAAACTGGAAGTAGACAAGAGAAGAGTAAGGGATAAGATTGCATTTCTTGAAAAGCGACTTGAGGAAATAAGAAAAGTGAGGGATAAAAAGAGGGAGCGAAGAAGATTTTCCGGTATTCCCATCATATCAATCATAGGATATACAAATTCCGGCAAATCCACATTGTTGAACCTGCTCACAAAAAGCAAGGTCGAGGTAGAGGACAAACCATTCAGCACCTTGAACCCCACAACAAGACTTATCAAATACCCTCAGAGAAGAAACATTATAGTGACAGATACTGTAGGTTTTATAAAAGACCTGCCACAGGTTCTCCTCCGTGCTTTCATGGCTACCCTTGAAGAACTCGAGGATGCCCGCCTACTCTTACATCTTGTGGATATCAGCGCACCGGACTTTGAAGAAAAGATGCTTGCGGTTGAGAATATCCTGTCCATGCTCAATGTAGAAGGGAAAAAGAGACTCATAGTCTTCAACAAGATTGACAGGATAGACACGACGTTTTTGAAAAATATAGAGGATAGGCACAGGGCAATCTCTATATCCTGCCTGAAGGAGGAAGGGATTGAGAGACTGCTTCAAACTATCGAAGCAGAATTATTAATCAACGGTTTTAGTAAGCAGTAAGGAGTAAGCAGCAACCCCTTACCCCCTACCCCAGGAGTGAAAGGAAGTGTTCCTTTATCTCCGGAGGTGTATTGGTGAAATCAAACCTGTGAATAAATGCTGGAACAGGCATATCCTTATGCTTCCCTGAACAGGGCAGTTACCTTTGCGTAACATTCTCCACCACTATCTTCTACCCAGGCAGTTGCATGGATATCCCTATCTTCAATTCGTTCAAACTTACCCTTTGCCCTGTAAAGGGTATTACACATAAGAGGTTTAAAAAAATCCATTTCTGTTTTCCTTGTCATACATATCTTTTTCGT
>CAIJOT010000179.1 GCA_903822335.1 uncultured delta proteobacterium | reverse complement strand
ATGCTATTTATATGGATGACTGATGGAAAGTAAGACGTTGCTCGACAAGAAAGCAGTCGAAAGAACAATCAACAGGATTACCCATGAAATTATAGAAAAAAATGCCGGTTGCGCTGATTTAAGCCTCATCGGTATAAGAACAAGGGGGATCTACCTGGCAAAAAGGATCAAAGAAAAGATAAAGGATATTGAAAATATTGACTTACCCCTCGGAATTCTTGACATCACGATGTACAGGGACGATGTATTTAAACTGAAATCACCGGAAGTAAAAAAAACAGAGATACCTTTCAATGTCAACAATATGACTATTATCCTGATAGATGATGTAATGCACACAGGGAGGACTACGAGGGCAGCGATCGATGCCATTATGGACCTTGGCAGGCCAAGGAAAATACAGCTTGCCGTTCTTGTAGACAGGGGAAATAGAGAACTTCCCATACACCCTGACTATGCTGGTTTGTTTTATACGGTAAATCCTGAGGAAGAGGTGCTTGTAAGGCTTCGGGAAATCGACGGCAAAGATGAAGTCATCATTGCAGCAGGAGTATAATGAACTGGGATAAAAAAGACCTTCTTGGCATCAAAGAGCTTTCCAAAGAAGAGATCCTCCTTATCCTTGACACCGCTGAATCTTTTAAAGACATATCAAAGAGAGAGGTTAAAAAGGTTCCCACACTGCGAGGCAAAACCGTGATTACTCTCTTTTATGAACCAAGCACGAGAACAAGAATATCCTTTGAAATAGCTGCAAAAAGATTGAGTGCAGATACCATCAACATCTCCGCAAGTACAAGCAGTTATGTGAAGGGAGAAACGCTGAAAGATACGGCAAAGAACTTAGAGTCAATGAAACCGGATGTAATCATCATAAGACACAGTATGCCAGGTGCACCCCACATGCTGGCAAAGACCATATACTCTTCCGTTATAAATGGAGGTGATGGTGCTCATGAACACCCGACACAGGCACTCCTTGACCTCTTCACCATGCGTCAGAAGAAGGGGAAAATTGACGGTCTTAAGATTGCGATAATCGGGGATATAGCACACAGCAGGGTAGCAAGATCAAACATATTTGCCCTGAAGCATTTCAACACAGAGATTATATGCTCAGGCCCTCCAACCATGATGCCACCGTATCTTGAGAGCCTGGGAGTCAAAGTAGAGTATAACATTGACAGAGCAGTCAGTAATGCTGATGTGATAATGATGCTGAGGATACAAAAGGAACGGGGGGGTATCTCTTATATTCCATCTATCAAGGAATATTCAACGATGTATGGTTTGAAAAAGGAACACCTCACAAAAGCTAAGGAAGATGTAATCATCATGCATCCCGGCCCCATGAACAGGGGGATAGAAATCATGGATGAAGTGGCGGATGGCCCCTATTCCGTGATTCTTGACCAGGTGGAAAACGGTGTTGCGGTGAGGATGGCAGTCCTTTATCTCCTTTTGGGGAGGGAGATGTGAAAATTCTTATCAAGAAAGGTAGAGTCATTGACCCGAAAAACGATATAGATGAGACGCTCGATATTTACATCAATGGCAACATGATAGAACGGATTGACAGGAACATCCGGGAAAAAGGAAGCGATATACAGGTAATAGATGTTTCCCACCATATCATTGCACCTGGATTGATTGATGTCCATGCACACCTAAGAGAGCCTGGATATGAATACAAAGAGACCATAAAAACAGGAACTATGGCAGCGGTGAAAGGAGGATTTACCACAGTCGTTTGCATGGCAAACACCCACCCGATAAACGATAATAAAAGCGTAACAGAGTACATAATCGAAAAATCAAAATCAGAAGGGTTATGCCGGGTCTTCCCCTGTGGAGCAATCACCAAAGGGCTGAAAAGTGAAGAGCTTTCAGAAATAGGTGAAATGTTTGAGGCTGGCATCATCGCCATATCAGATGATGGGAAGTCCGTAAAAAATGCAGAACTGTTAAGAAGGGCATTAGAGTACGCAAAGCTATTCGCCATCCCGACTATATCGCACTGCGAAGACGAAGACCTTTCAAAAGGTTTTGTTCATGAAGGGCATGCATCGCTCCTCTCGGGTCTTGATACAATTCCTCCTATTTCTGAAGAAATCATTGTAAAAAGGGACATGGCCATAGCTCAGTATGTGGGCTCACCGATCCATCTTACCCACATTTCAACAGAAGGTAGCGTGGAGGCTATTCACAAAGCGAAGAAAGGATACAAAAAGATCACATGCGATACCTGTCCACATTATT
Organism: uncultured delta proteobacterium; assembly: GCA_903822335.1. Taxonomy (GTDB): domain Bacteria; phylum Desulfobacterota; class Syntrophorhabdia; order Syntrophorhabdales; family Syntrophorhabdaceae; genus CAIJOT01. Next base: position 3,971 of record CAIJOT010000179.1, on the reverse strand, counting down.
TCACCTTAACTGATGAAGCCACCCTCGGATTCGATACAAGCACAAAAGTCAACCCACCACTGCGATCGAAGGAAGATGTGAAAGCACTAAAAGAAGGTCTCAAGAATAACACGATTGACATTATAGCCACAGACCATGCACCCCACGAAGGCAGCTCAAAGGATGTGGAGTTTAATCTTGCCACCTTTGGGATTTCAGGATTGGAGACTGCCTTTGCCTTATCCTTATCACTTGTCCACGAAGGGGTCCTCACATTAAAGGAACTTTTAAAAAAGTTTACCGTGAATCCTGCAAAACTCCTCAAACTTCCTTACGGCGAACTTACGCCTGGTAAAGTGGCAGACCTCATAATATTTAATCCGGACATAGAATGGGTTGTGGATAAGAACGAATTCCTCTCAAAAGGGAAGAATACACCTTTCCATGGATGGAAACTGAAAGGGAAAAACCTCCTCACCATTGTTGATGGGAAAATCGTGTATAGAGATAAAATCTTTACATAACGCCCTGTCTTGACGATGGGAAAGATACCCACACTGTATAGCGAGGAATTTCTTACAGATTACAGAACAGTTGACTGCGAAAACCCCGACAGGGTTTCGGAAATCTATTTCAGAATTAAAGACATTGCTGATGTTATTGAACCTGAGCTGTGCGGTACTTCAGACCTTTTGCTGTGTCATAGTGAGTCCTTGATAAAGTCTGTTGAGCGAGACGGTGAGGTGTTCGATGTTGCAAGAAAAGCAGTTGGCGGAGCAATAAAAACCGCTGAAATATCCCTACAACAACCATCCTTCGCACTCATCAGGCCACCAGGTCACCATGCAGGATACAACTTCAATGGAGGTTTCTGTTTTTTCAATAACATAGCAATAGCCATAAAAAAACTCCTGTCGCAAGGTCTTATTAACAAAGCGCTGATAGTAGACATAGACCTCCACTACGGGAATGGGACAGAGGATATTGTGAAAGATGACAATAATATTGCATTCAGAAACATAGATGCCTATTCAAGACCGGAATTCTTCGAACAGCTTGAAGAAGCGCTGAAAGATGCCTCATCCTTTGACATAGTGGGATGTTCTGCAGGGTTTGACCTGTATATTCGGGACTGGGGAGGGCTGCTTTTCACAGAAGACTACAGGAAGATTGGCAGCTTGCTTGCGTCATCCAATCCCCACTTCTTTTCTGTCCTTGAAGGAGGTTACTACATCCCCGACCTTGGCGCCAATGTCCATGCATACCTAAAAGGCATACAGGAAGCTTGTTTGTAATTGCCATCCTTTCTTTCATTACTGGAATTTACATACAGGCCATACATCCCTTTCCTGTAAAATCCCTCATTCTCTCTATTCTTATTGTAGCTCCCATTATACCTTTTCTCTTCAGCAGGAAATACAACATAGCTGCCATCATTATTTTTACCTGTTTCATGCTCGCCGGCATGGTAAGGCTGGGTATCGTGTCAACGGAACACTCACCTTTTACCATTGAAGATGGCAAAACCCTTTATGAGGGGATTGTAGTAGAAGCATCCCCGAACACAAAGATTATCAATCTTTCCAAACCTAACAATGTGAAGGGTATCAAGGTTGTTTTCAGAATATCTGACAATCTAAACATAAATGATAGAATCAGGATTTTCGGGCAGCTAAAGGAGTTATCCCTTACTTTTCACAATCCATACCTCACATCATGGAAATGGTTGAAAAGGTTAGAAGGCATATCCTATGAGGTGAAAGGGATATTGGTCGCTGTTTCCCCTGGCAAACATTGGGCACATGCATGGAGAAACCTGCTCAAACAAAAGATAGAAGCATCAGGCAGCAAGTATTCGGGCGTAATAAAAGCACTCACCATCGGGGATACAATCGGTCTTGATGAAGAGACAAAGACGCTTTTCTTAAGAACCGGCACCTCGCATATACTTGCAATTTCCGGTTCAAATATAGGGATCGTTACAGCTTTCTTCTTTTTTATCGCAAAAACACTGATTAGAAGGTTCGCAGTTCTGAGGCTAAGGGGAGACGACACACGATATGCATCCCTGTTATCCATTCCCTTTGCAATTATGTTTATGTTGACCGCTGGTTCCAGCATACCAACCATCAGGGCAACTATTATGATAATAGTCTACATGTTATCCCTTTTCTTTGAAAGAGGCAGGCATATTATAAATACCATTGCACTTAGTGCACTTATCATACTTCTCATCTACCCTCATTCACTGTTCACAGCCTCCTTCCAATTAACCTTCATGAGTGTCCTGTTCCTCATAATATTTGCAGGAAAATTCTATCCCTTGATAAAGATAGAAAACAAAATCATCAAATGGTTCCTCTCATCTATTATTATGACCGTGTCAGCAACCCTCGGAACCCTGCCAATTGTGATATACCACTTTTATGGGATAAATCCTTTTTCCGTCATTCACAATCTTATCGCTATTCCGCTCATGTGTGTGTTTGCCATGCCTTTGAGCCTTATTGGAATGGTACTACCTTATGGTGAGTATCTCTTGAGGCTTGCCGGTGAAATTCTCAATTTTAATATGCACATTTTAGAGTATTTGAATTTCGGATACATCTACCCGATTATACGTCCTGTCCTGTTGGAAATCATCTTATACTTTGTCATCATGCTTTCACTCGTTTTTATCAGAAAAAAACTTATATGTGCCCTCCTTATTGCTATCATCATACCTTTTTCAGCAATACATACCTACCTCACTTATGAAAAAAGATTTCACAACAACCTGTGCATCAACTTTCTGGATGTAGGACCTGGAGATGCAATCCTCATAGAGGCACCACAGGGTATGAGGATACTGATTGATGGAGGAGGCCTTTATGGTGGGGATTACGATATTGGCAAATCTATTTTGACACCTGTACTTCTTTCAAAAAAGATTCTCACTTTAGACTATGTGATAAATACCCATCCCCATGGAGACCATATAGGCGGTCTTCCATACATACTGCAACACTTCAAAGTACGACACTTTGTTACGAGCACATATTTCATAAAGGAAGAAAAATTCATAGAGGTAATGAAACTTCTACGTGATAAAAAAATACCTGTAGAGACCTGGAAAAAAGGTGATAGTTACACTTTTAAAAACAAGATGAAGGTGCTCGTTTTAAACCCTGAATCCAATTTTTCTACTGAGAATCTCAACAATGCCTCTATTGTCTTGAAACTCATGTACAAAAATAATGCTTTTCTCCTTACAGGTGATATAGAGAGCGATGTCGAGGAAAGACTTATTCTGTCGGGTATGCCACTCACATCAAATATGTTAAAAATCCCTCATCATGGGAGCAAAAACTCCAGTAGCTTTGCTTTTATCCGTTCAGTCAAACCAGATCTTGCAGTATTAAGCGTTGGCACTGGAATAAAAGGCCTACCTGGCAAAGAAACTCTCCAGAGATATGAGAAATTATCCATCCCTGTATTGCGAACAGACAAAAACGGCTTCATACAGGTATGCTCGGACGGGCATAGGATCACAAATAAAACCTTTCGAAAATAGCTATCAGCTTCCTGCTTTCTGTGCCACATGAATGGTGATATTGCACCTGCTAACAAAATGAACTACCCCGCAGCAGAGCTGCGAGGTATCTGGAATACAGAATACAGTAGTCAGAAGTCAGAATTTTTTTGAAGATATTTTAATCCTCCTTCTGGATTCTGAATTCTGGATTCTTACCCCGAAGCAGAGCTTCGAGGAATTCTTTTGATTAATATACTATGATTCTTATTCTGAGGTATAATGGCAAAATAATGTAAGGACAAACAATGCCGAAAGTGTATAAACATGAATTTACCGTCACTGAAGATACCGTTGATGTAAATGGTCATGTCAATAATGTTGCGTATATAAAGTGGATGCAAGATGTTGCAATATTGCATTCAAAAGCGCAGGGTTTCGGCATAAAGGAATACAGAGGCTTAGGCGTCACATGGGTGGT
>CAIJOT010000178.1 GCA_903822335.1 uncultured delta proteobacterium | reverse complement strand
TCGCCGGTCTTTCTGCCTTGCGCGTCATAGGCATACGCGGTGTATTGATAGAGAGTCCCTGTGCAGGGCACGCCGGCAGATACGATATTACCGTAGTACTCGCTCTGGATCAGAAGCCTATTTACTCCGTATATGAATCTCGTGCAGAACGAGGCAACGTCATCGGCGTCAAACCAATTTCCGTTCAGGCCGGGGGAATTGTATTTGACGATCTGCGTCAGAACCCCCTTTCCGTCATAGGTGTAGGCAGAGTAACTCAGGACTTCATCATCGCCGACAAACCACTGGTTGTCAGCACCGGGCCCCCCGTAAGAGACCTCCCTTGCCAGGAGATTATCGCCGTTGTAGTATTCGTTTTCGTAGAGCGTATACCTGTCCACCCCCGTAGCCGTGGAGTCTCCAAAGGCAATCCGGGTCAGATACCCATCTGTATTGTACGAGTAATCCATCTGGTAATTTCCAAAGGTGCCCTGTGTAATCCTGTAAGTCTTGGTATGATCGTGGCTGTATGTAGAGGTGAAGGGTGGCCGATCTCCCTTAATCTGGATGCCGAGCGCACCGGTGATGTCATATGCCGGATTCGGGCCCAATCCCTGATCATCTCCGGTAAACCAGACGCCGTCATTTCCGGGGTCATCATAGCGGATCTTCATTCCAAATACGCCGTATAAACCTGCCATGCTGTATGTCTCGTAGTACGAAACAACATCGTCTGAGGTAAACCACAATCCATCTCCTCCGGCATCTTCATAGTGTATGTGTCTGGAAAGGTTGCCATTGGTGTCGAATTCGTATATACCGTACTCTTTCACCGTCCCATCCGGCTTGTAATCAATGTATTTCTTGAGTTGGTTTCTCATGGTGGAAAAATAAACGGTGTAGTCATCGAACATGGCGTTGCCGGAGGTATCTCGAAGCACCCCGGCGTTAAGCTTCAGGGTAAGCTCGGAGCCTTCCGCCAGGCTGCCGCCAGGCTGGAAAGTGACGAGGTGTTGCATATCGTCATAGCCCGTCGAGCCGAGGATCCGTGACAACCCGAACTCTCCGTTGTTGAAAAGGGTAACGCCATTTTTGTTTACTGTCGAGGCATCCATGTCGTTCCACATCTGGACCTGCATCGACCCTAACAACGACAGATTCGATGCATTATCGGCCGGCACTGATCCAATCACCCATTCACCATAGGGGGCATCGGACACCTGAAACCACTTGGTATCTACACTCCCCTTTATCCAGTACGCCTTGCCCCGGTTCAGATTGGCGATAGAGGGCACCGGAAGGTTCAAGAGTGCGGCGCTCTTCGCATACCAGGCGTCATTGTCCCACGTCCAGAGTATGGACCACTTGCCGGCTATGGTGTTCAGGGCCGTAGCCCCGTCGGCATTATCAGGACCGTTATACCCAAGGAGATTCCAGCCTGAGTAGACAGGAACACTGTGGCTCATGAGCTGCATCCACCATGAAGTATCGAGGAAGTCAGCCTTATCCATGTAAACCCAGTAACCCAGACCCGGTTGGAGCGCCAGCAGGCTATTGTTCTGACCGGAAGGTTGGAATTTCAGCCATCGCTTGGTACGATTGTCATAACCCCACACGATCCTCACATTGCTTGAGACATCTGATAATACGTCGCTTATATTGGTGCCGCCGGAAGGAACCCCGGCCAAGGAGACAAAGTTCCAACCTGGAGCAAGAGACAACCCCGTTGTAGGAGCCATATAAACTGAAGAGGCCGTGCCTCCCATAACCACCACCGGGATTGCCTGCGATCCTGCCATCGCTGTGTACCCGGTCTTCGCATAGTTCAGGTAGTAGAGACCATCGGCGGCGAGGGAAACGGAAAAATTTCCCGATGCATCGGTCAGTTTGGAACCTGCCACATTTTTGCTGGCATCCGTCACCGTCACCGTCACATCCATCAGACCGGCATTGGTCTTCCAGTCGAGCACCCTTCCGGAGATAGACGGCGCCCCACCGGTTGACGTCATAGAAATTGGGACCGGAATCGGCGTGTCCCCTGTAACCGTTACAGACACCGCCGTCCCACCCATGAGGGACACATATCCGTTCTTTATAAAGCTCAACATATAGGCGCCATCCGCGAGATCAGAAACAAGAAAACCCCCAGTGGCATCGGTCAGGTCATAACCTACCTGACTGCCGTTTGTCGCCAGTACCGTCACGTCCTGAATGCCTGCGCCCGTCACGGAATCAACGACCCTGCCTGAAATGGAGGAGCCGGCCGCATGGGCATCGCGGATAGCAACCCCTATTGTAAAGATAAGGCCCAGGGTAACAATCCATAAACATATTCCTGATCCCAACCGCGTAGGCTTCATGGGGTTCCTCCCTCCTGATAATTGCCTTTGTTAAAGACTTGCAGCATCTGTGCTCACCACCCGCTTCGTACGTCTATATTTTACACATTTTTATCTCCTCTGTCAAGCACGGTCATATAGAACCCTCTATCGGCAGCCGTACCCCCGTTCCCATGGAAGATAATAATCGTGCCTTTGGGGTTGCCCACCTCGGGGCTTCCGATCAGGCCCCGATAATCGTGAGCTGAAGACGGCCAGAATCTCATATGTTGTGCTGCAAGCAGTTGCTCGGAAGGGAGCGACGAACTGGGATAGTAGAGAAACCTGTGATCCACGTTGCAGCCTGAAATCGCCATGGCTGCTACAGCTATCATGAATGTGTTTCGTAGAACCTCTACCATCAGTAGATCCAGCCTTTCAGCCTGTACCAAAACCGATCCCCATATTTCATGGCAAGATATCCACAGGCCGCAGCACCTAAGACACAGGGCAGAACCGATGATAGAAAACCTGTCGATGCCCCACAAATCACCCATAACATTCCGAGAAAGACGCCCAAAAAGCCACCGCAGCCAAAACGAATACCTTTCTCCAGCGTATCAGGCTGTTAGTCTTCCAACTCGGATGGTTCTCCTCAATCCACTCCCCGCCCCTGAGGCGGTCTCGTCATTACTTCAGCGCAGCTTCGAAATCACCTTCTTTGTAGCCGTTTTCGCGATCTCATCGGCAGAAGCCGCCTTCTTCCAGACCGTCACCTGACCCATGACGCTGCCTTTAAGAAAGGTTATGGTTGCGATCTGATAAAGAGCCTTTGGTTCGGGCTCAACCTTGCTTGACTGCAAGAAAGCATCGTCTCCCATACCCTTCAAGGGAACGATGACATCTCCCGCAAGGGGACTGTCTTTCCTCTGGGACATTTCTTTACTACCCTCAAGCGCATGCTCATAGAAACTCTTCGCTTCCGCGTTGTTTCGCATGGCGTGGAGTTGGACCATAAGCCCCCGTTCTGGAGGACGGTCCGCCTCCTCTATCTTGTACCCTTTCGGGAAGAAGCCGCATGTGCTGCTGTGATCATAGCCATTAGACATCTCGGGTGCCTCCTCGCTCCTGAATACCTCGCCAAGGGGCCCACCCACGAGGGCCACTGCATCTTTCTCAGTCAGCATGGCACTGGCTATCGGTACATTTGCATCCGCCAGCACAGTCCCCACCCACACGCCAGACCACAGAACCACCGCCAGTACTGTCAGGTAATTCATGATAGACCTCCTTGCTGTTACTGATAGGAATTTGCTTTTCAGCATGCGATATGAATAACACAAGAAAAGCAAATCATCAATACGAACATGCCAATTTTATGGTTAAAAACCCGAGGCTGAACGGATGCCTTTAAGGCAAGAAGTCAAGCAATAGTGATTCACCACTTAGAGAATTGTTGAATACCGTTTGTAATGTTGTATATTGAAAGAATATAACAAAAACTCTCTTGCAGGAAGGAATAACAGAATTTCAATGTAAAAAATCTTTCAAAGCGGGTTATTTTTGAGAATTGGTACTTAAACCTCCTGATTACCATTTATGCCCCAGCACGCCCTGGAACGTTTCTATTCAGTACAGTTGGCCTATTAAGACCTTGACAGAAGAGGCAGTGGCATGTTTTTGTCAATATGAGTTTGACGGAGGCCTAATAATAAATTATTCTTATTGAAGAATTACTAAAAAACAATGTTTAATATTGGGAGTAGATGTAATATTCATAAAGTATAATGGTACTTGAGTTCAAGGTAGTGCGAAAAACAGTATTAAGACTTATAGGAGGTTAATATGGCTGACTTAAAGATTAAAGACATCCTGGACGTGCTTGATAACAGTCTGGAGATTCATCAGGAAGCGGTTCGGGTGAGTAATCCTTCCAGGTTTCGTGAAAAAGTTCAAAAACTTGCAGAGGTATCGGCACTTGAGTCGGGAGAAAAACAGGGGCTTGCACGCTATCTCACACGTGCGGCAGCGCTCGATCTGGGGATTATCCCTGCCTCAATTCATGATCTATACATGGCCCGCGGTCGCGGTGAGGTTCCACCTGTTTTTACGGTTCCAGCAATCAATTTACGTGCCCTTTCCTTTGACGCAGCCCGGGTTATTTTCCGCGTGGCGAAAGATATGAACGCCTCGGCATTTATCTTTGAAATCGCCCGCTCTGAAATTGGATACACAGACCAGCGCCCGGCAGAGTATTCCACATCTGTCCTTGCTGCTGCCATTGCGGAGGATTATAAAGGACCGGTCTTCATTCAGGGTGATCATTTTCAGGTCTCTGCCAAACGGTATGGTGCCAATCCCGATACAGAGGTTCAGGCAGTTAAAGACCTGATACGGGAATCAGTGGCTGCAGGTTTTTTTAACATTGATGTAGATACTTCCACGCTGGTAGATTTGAATAAGCCTTCTGTGCCTGCACAGCAGGCGCTCAACACGGAGCTTTCTGCCGAATTAACCTCTTATATCCGCAAGATAGAGCCGGAGGGGGTTACCATTTCAGTTGGCGGCGAAATTGGTGAAGTTGGCGGTCGCAATTCGACAGAAAAGGAATTACGTGCCTACATTGAAGGGTTCAGGAAGGAACTGGATAAACAGGGTGCGGGCATGACGGGGCTAAGTAAGATCAGTATCCAGACAGGGACATCACACGGTGGTGTTGCATTACCTGATGGGTCAATCGCGAAGGTTAAAGTAGATTTTGACACACTGAAAAGGTTAAGTCAGATTGCACGGCGAGATTATGGTATGGGAGGCGCTGTGCAGCATGGCGCATCGACCTTGCCCGAAGATGCCTTCGGGAAGTTCGTGGAAACGGAAGCATGCGAGATTCACCTGGCAACAGGTTTTATGAATATGTTCTTCAACTGTATTCCTGTTGATTTGCGCGAGGAAATGTATGCCTATCTACGGGAAAAACATGCCTCAGAGCGTAAAGGCGATATGACTGATGAACAATTCTACTATAAGGCACGCAAAAATGCAGTGGGTCCATTCAAGGCACGGTCCTGGGCTTTGTCGCTTTCCGTGAAAGAAGAAATCAAAAAGGACTGGGAATCCCAGTTCAAGAAGCTCTTTGATGTGTTGGGGGCGAGAGGCACCCGTCAGTACGTTGAGAAATTTGTAAAACCGGTTATAATTCAACCCAGCATTAAAAACTACCTCGGTGAGGCAGCGGGGGTCGAAAGCGTGAGTGACCTTGCCGATTGATATGCATTTAAAGGGAGTACACAATTACAGGGGCTTGCGCCTGTCCCCGTAAGGGGGTCGCCCCCTCCTCGGGCAAAGCCCGTGGAGCCTCCCGCACCCGCACGCGGGTACCCGGCTCGCGGTGCTCGCTGGGTAGATTCTGTTGTTCAGCAGGCAGTAAGGAGTAATCGTAAGCAGCAACTGTCTACCCCTTTTACTGCGTGTTCTCTACTACTTCTGTTGTCCCTTGAGAACCTCCGTAATCTCATCTATCAGCGGTTTCGAACCAACATAAAGGGCGGTTCTTTGATGGTGTTTTTCTGGCTGGATGTCGAGTATCGGTGTTCCTGTTTCATCCACGGCATCTCCACCGGCCTCGCGGCACATGAAGGACACAACAGCAGCCTCGTACATCAGTCGTAGTTTCCCTTCAGGCCTATTTTTCTTTGGATTTGGATGGTTGACAATGGCAGGATACATGAACATGCCACCATTGGAAAGGATTCGATGGAAATCCCCGGCTAGGGCACCGAGGTATCTGAAGGCATATTTTTGCATATTCTTGGCTATCCACCCCTGGACTCTATGGGCATAGGTAAAATGGTTGGCGGCGTTGAATGACAACTCCCAGCTCTTTTTATCCTCCGGGAGCATCATGCGGACAGGCTTGACATAGTTCATTGTTTCATCTATATGAAATCTCCATGTTCCAGCATCCTTCAATGCAAGCGTGAATGTGCCTGTTGGTATAACAAACATTCCTGCTGCTATACAATCTTTCCCGGCCCTCAAATGGCCATCCTCGGGTCCCTCAAGATTTCGCTTGGCAATGCTGAAGAGAAAGCCGACGGGCAGACCGTGGGCAACGTTTGATGAACCATCAAGGGGATCAAAATAGACAAAATAACGGCCGCCATTTTCATTGAGCGGGATTATATCATCCGACT
>CAIJOT010000177.1 GCA_903822335.1 uncultured delta proteobacterium | reverse complement strand
CTTTAATATACCTGAGGCAATGTTTAAGGATTACAGCTTTTCCTTCCAGCTCTGGGTATTCCTTGCTTTTGCCATCGCCTTTGCCATTAAGGTGCCCATGTTTCCCTTTCACACATGGTTGCCGGCTGCACACACCGAGGCTCCGACGGCAGGAAGCGTTTTCCTTGCAAGCGTGCTCTTAAAGATGGGTGCGTACGGCTTTATGAGGTTTTGTCTTCCCATTGTACCCAAAGCGAGTCTATATTTTGCACCGTATATGGTAGCGCTTTCCATAATCGGGATCATTTATGGCGGCTTTGTATGCCTGAGTCAGACCGATATGAAGAAGCTCATAGCCTATTCGAGCGTTGCCCACATGGGTTTTGTGACCCTTGGTATATTCTCTTTTACCTTATTTGGTTTCGAAGGTGCACTCCTGCAGATGCTTAACCATGGCGTCACAACGGGGGCGCTCTTTCTCTGTGTCGGCATAATCTACGAGAGGACACACAGCCGTGAAATTATTGATAATGCAGGGCTTGGCAAAATAATGCCTGTGTTTGTGGGTTTTTTTGGATTCTTTTCCATATCCGCATTTGCCTTCCCCGGCACGAATAATTTTGTCGGGGAAATATACGTCCTTATCGGCACATTTGTGCAATCGAAGCTGGCAGGATTCCTTGCCGTTGTGGGAGCGGTACTCGCGGCAGCGTATATGCTGAGGCTGCTGAAACAGATTGTCTGGGGCAGGGAGGATATGAGAGTTATTAAGGATATGAATGGGAGGGAGATTATATACCTTCTCCCCCTCGTGCTTCTTGTGCTTTGGATGGGCATTTTCCCGCGACCATTTATCCATACTATGGAAAAGACCTTGACCCATCTTTTTTCGCAAGTACAGATTTATTTTCATTGAGGGACTGAACTATGTATATGTTGATTTTGCCTGAATTGTATATGCTTTTCTTCTCGATACTGTTCCTGTTTATCTCTATCGGCAGTAAAAGGGATAAGATCCTCACCTATGCAAAATCCCTGTCTTTGCTTGCCTTTGTCATCTCAATCTCGAGCATTGCCAACAGTGGGGAACTATTCTTCGGTGCCTATAGGATTGACCTTTTCTCACAAATTTTCAAGGTATTGTTATCCCTTGGCTTTTGTCTTGTGATTTTTATGTTTGAGAATAAGGATGAAATAGACGAAGGGTATGTGGCTGAATACTTTATGTTTTTGGGTTTCTCAACCCTCGGGCTCATGATGCTTACAAGCTCGGTAGAGCTTATTTCCATCGTGATTTCGCTCGAATTATCTTCCTACAGTTTATACGTCATTGTCCCGTTAAGGAAGGCACAGGGGCGGTTTCAGATAGAGGCATCCATGAAATACCTCTTTTTTGGCGCCATTTCAACGGGCATTATGCTCTTCGGTATGAGTTACCTTTACGGGATGGCCCATTCAACATTCCTTTTAGACATTATTTCTGTCTTCCCCCAGTTTCTCAGCAAACCGATTGGGATTTTAGCCCTGGTCTTCACACTTACAGGGTTCTTTTTTAAGCTTTCCCTTTTTCCATTTCACTTCTGGGCACCGGATATATATGAGGGTGCATCGAACAGTACGACAACGTTCATTGCCACTATCCCGAAGGTTGCAGCCACAGCCCTGTTGATAAGGATTACAATGCTTGCATCGCCGGGCTCATTTCAGTTTGTAAATATTTTGATGGTTCTCGCCGCCCTTTCCATGACCTTTGGAAATCTCGTGGGCCTTGTTCAGAAGGATATAAAGAGGCTCCTTGCATACTCGGGGATTGCCCATGCAGGATACCTCATGATGGGTATTTTGTCGCTGAGCCGGGAGGGTAGTGCATCTGCCATGTTCTATATCATGATATATGTATTCATGAACCTCGCCTGTTTTTATGTGCTTATACTGCTTTCGCAAAAAGGCGAGAACATTGCGCTTAATGACCTTGCGGGGCTTTCGAGGAAATCACCTCTCCTTGCGCTCCTTCTTGCAGTTGCAGCCTTTTCCCTTGCCGGTATCCCTCCAACGGGTGGTTTTACAGGTAAGTTTTTTCTTTTTATAAGCGCTTTCAGAACGGGACACCTGAACATTGTCATAATAGGCGCTGTGAACACAGTGATATCAATCTTTTATTATTTAAACCTCGTAAGGATGAGCTACTCAAAAGAGGCCGTGTCAATAGAGCCCATAAAACTCTCTCTGTCTGAAAAGTTTCTCTGCTATCTTTTTATATTCCTCATCCTCTATATGGGCATTCTGCCCTTTGGGCTGATGGAAATATTAAAAAGCGCCCTTTAATAAAAAGAATTCCTCGAAGCTCTGCTTCGGGGTAAGAATCCAGAATTCAGAAGGGGATTAAAATATCTTCAAAAAAATTCTGACTTCTGACTACTGTATTCTGTATTCCAGATACCTCGCAGCTCGGCTGCGGGGTAGTTCATTGGTGTGTATAAATGTATAGCCTTTTCAAGAGGTCCGGTATCACTTTATTTGTTTTCCTTGAATGGATCGGAGACCAGTCGGTTTTTATCCCCTCCACAAGGGGGTGATGTTCATCCGTGAGGATTGACGAAGTCCCCAATTCATGTCCTTTTTCATCATAATCTATCGCAGGTATTACCCTGTATCGGTTATTTTTCGCATCTATTTCCACAAGGCACAATGTATACTGGTAATGTGTGTAACCATTCGTGGTAAGCCCCATAGCTTTCCTCTGTTCTTTATACTTTTTGATATATTCCTTGTTTTTACATACAAAGGACAGCCATACCGCAACCTTCTCAGGCATAGGTCTATAACACTCAACCGAGCTGTAGATATCGTCCTCATCCCCCTCAGAATCGATTACTTTTTCCAAATCGCAGTAATAGACAAAGGCATCATCTTCATAAATTTCTTTCCAGTTCCACATTTTTTACATCCTCCTCAAAAAAGTACGATACATACGGCACGTTGCCCAAACGCCTATTGGGTACTTTTCAGGCAAAAAACCGGAAGAACTTTTCGCGAGTTGCGACTTCGAGCACAGTTTGGTGCGACCCGGCACCGAGCCGGGTACTCCGCGATTATGGCCGATGAGCTGAAGTGTGCACGCGGCCAGGCCGCGTTTGGGCCAATCTGAGTTGTCCGAAGCCCAGTGGCAAGTTAGAAGATTGAACGGAAGCGAATTGCTGCAGGGTAAAGCGCGCGCAGCGGAGCAGCGAAGGGAATAGTGTTCCGGCATACAATGGGTTTGGGCAACAGCCCGTTAACAAATAGCTGAGAATATATAACCATCAGGCAATACTTTTCAGGTTCTTCTGGAAACCCTGTGGGTCTCAGTTGCTTTCTGTAAGCGAGCATTGGTCGTTTTTTCCAGAAGTACAACATTTCAACCGGTATTTGATAGTTTAGCCGACAATTTTCCGCTTGAAATTTAAATAAAATTGGAGGACAATGGATAGGGAGGGGGGAGTGCAATGGAGAAAACTGATAATTCAAGACCTGACCCCAAATTACTTTCCTCACCGCAATTAAAACAGATATCTGCCGACCAATTGAGCTTTTTATAATAGCATTTGGTTTGTATATCCTGAGAATGAGAGAAAGTAGCAAAAACCATTACCTCCTGCCAACGCTATGATAACGAGGGGACCTTCATTGT
>CAIJOT010000176.1 GCA_903822335.1 uncultured delta proteobacterium | reverse complement strand
TGTTTCAGTATCACTGCTACCTTCTCCGCTGCTTCTTTCAGGCTTGAAGCCACTGTAAAAGTCAGGCCTGACTCTGCAAGGATTTCCCTGCCTGTATTCACATTTGTACCTTCTAACCTGATTACCACAGGAAGGTCTATTGTCAATTCCTTTGCAGCTTCAACCACACCAAGAGCAAGGGTATCGCAGCGCAGGATACCACCGAATATATTGATGAAAATCACCTCTACGTCTTTGTCGGAAAGGAGGATTTTCAATCCATGCTTTACCATCTCTGGTGTAGCCCCTCCCCCCACATCAAGAAAATTGGCAGGCTCTGCTCCTCTCAATTTTATCAAGTCCATTGTTGCCATAGCCAGACCTGCTCCGTTCACCATACAGCCCACGTTCCCTTTTAATTTGATATAGTTCAGGTTATATCTGGATGCCTCAACTTCTAATGGGTTCTCCTGGGAAATGTCTCTCAAGGACGATATTTCAGGGTGCCGAAAGAGGGCATTGTCATCAAAGTTTAATTTGGCATCAAGCGCCACCAGCTCTCCTCCCCCTGTCACCACAAGGGGATTAATTTCTGCAAGGGAACAATCCTTCTCGATAAAAAGGTGATAGAGATTCTGAATAATGCTATTCATCTTTCGTACGAATAGCCCCTCAAGCCCTAAAGAAAAAGATATTCTGTTTACCTGAAATGGTCTCAAACCAATCGCTGGATCCACAGTCTCCTGAAAGACCTTGTCAGGTGACTCCGCAGCCACCTTCTCTATCTCCATGCCTCCTTTTGCGCTCGCCAGAATCGTCACACAGGCTTTTGACCTGTCTATGGTGACGCCTATGTATAGCTCCTTCTCAACATCCAGTGCCTCTTCTATTAACAGGACGTCTACAGGTTTCCCTTCTCCCCCCGTCTGCGGAGTAACAAGTCTCTTTCCGAGAAGCTCTCCTGCAGCATGTTTTACCTCCCCGATGTTATTGGCTACCTTTATCCCTCCCCCCATGCCTCTTCCGCCCGCATGAATCTGCGCCTTGAGAACAACAGGGAAAGTTCCGATGCTGATAGCTCCCTGAAGGGCTTCCTCGGAAGTCCTCGCTAACTGACCATTCGGGATAGGGATGTTATACGATTTGAATAGTGCTTTTGCCTGATACTCATGTATCTTCATCTGCCCACTCGCTGTTCGTTTGGGGCACGATATTTTTCATCACTTTTTTTGCAGCAGCCATGCCTGTCTTTAAGGCATCATGGTTTAACTTCTCCGTACCTTTCGGCACCCTCGCAAGGACGGCTGACTCGATAGCCCTCGATGTAACAACAGGGGTCAGTTTTGTAATGGCACCCAGCGCTATGATATTCGCTACCATCTCCTTCTTGAACTTCTCCCTCGCAATTCTGGTAAAGGGAATCTGAAAGGCCTTCAGGTTGGGAACTTGGGTTACAAAGGTAGAATCCACTATCAAAACGCCATCAGGCTTGAGGTCCATATAATAATCATCACAGGATTTCTGGTTCATGGCGAGGAGAAGATCAAGTTTCATCGCTTTAGGATAATCAATCTCTTCATTGCTTACGACCACCTCGGCTTTACTTAAACCACCCCTTGCCTCAGGGCCGTAACTCTGAGTCTGGGCAACGTATTTTCCATCATAAATCCCGATGGCTTCTGCAAGGATAATCCCCATAAGAATTAATCCTTGTCCTCCCGACCCACTCAAACGAATGTCATAACGATAACCCATGGCTACTTTTTAACCACTCCCTGTGACCATTTCCTGACCTTTTCATACTCATCCTGATAAACAGGGAGCTCCCTGTCTACCAATACACCTATTTTGAACTTATCCTGTAATTCCTTTTCTTTCATTTGACGTGCCTTCTCAACTGTCACCGCATGTTCTCTCTGCCATTGCATCATCTCAACTGCAGAACCCATGCGGTTTAACCTTCCAAACTGGGTATGGCAATGGGAAATTACCTCTACCACTGAAAAACCTACTTTCAAAAACGCTTTCTCCATAAGGCCATCGAGGAGTTTTGCATGATATACCGTTCCTCTTGCCACAAAAACCGCTCCTGCAGTAACCGCTAATTCTGATATCTTGAAGGCCTGTTCAACATTGGAATAAACGGTAGTTGTCGTTTTCATTCCATACGGTGTTGTAGGCGAAAACTGTCCCCCTGTCATGCCATACACGCTGTTATTCAGTATAATTGCAGTAATATCAATGTTTCTCCGTGCAGCATGAATGAAATGATTCCCTCCTATTGCAACTGCGTCACCATCACCCATGACCACAATAACCTTCAGATTTGGATTGGCAAGCTTCACACCTGTGCCAAAAGCAAGTGCCCTACCGTGGGTTGTATGGAGGGTATTAAAGTCCACATAGACAGGTAGCCTCCCTGTACACCCAATGCCCGAAACCATTACTATCTCATCCTTACTGTAGCCAACCCTGTCTATTGCCCTGACAAGTGCACCAAGCATAATCCCTATGCCACAACCAGGACACCAGACATGGGGAAATTTTTTATCATGTCTCAGGTATTTATGGATCAATTTCGTGACTTCAACCATCAGGATACCTCCTTAATCCTGGCCAGTATCTCCTGGGGTGTAATGATCGTTCCATCTACCTTGTTGAGGGTAAAGACCTTTGCTGCACCTTTATTCACACGTTTTACCTCTCTGGAGATTTGCCCCATATTCATCTCGGGAACGATAATGACTCTTGAAGTCTGAAGCACCTTTTCCACCTGAGCTCTCATAAAGGGCCATATTGTATTCAGTGTGAGGAGACCAACCTTTACCCCTCTCTCCCTTGCATCAATTACAGCCCTCTTTGCTGACCGGGCAATACATCCATAGGCAATTATTGTAATATCAGCATTCTCAGTCTGAAAAAATTCTCCAATCTGGATATCTGAAAAGTTCTGGCTAATTTTCCTGAAAAGTCTCCTGATAAATGGATCTATTTCATCAGGCCTCGAAGTGGGAAACCCCCGAATGTCATGGGTCAATCCCGTCACATGGTACCGATAGCCTTCACCGAAATTTGCCATTGCCGGAACACCTTGCGGGGTATCTTCATAAGGGATATACCATTCTGGAGGAACAGTAGGTTTTACCCTATTGAATATTTCAATGTCTTCTTCATCGGAGAGGACTATTTTCTCCCTCATGTGCGCCACCACTTCATCAACAAGAATGATCACGGGGTTGCGGTATTTTTCAGAGAAATTAAACGCTTTGATGGTAAGGTCATAACATTCACGAATCGTAGAAGGGCAGAGGGCAATAATCGGGTGGTCGCCATGGGTTCCCCATCTCGCCTGCATGATATCACTCTGGGAAGGCAACGTAGGAAGTCCTGTGCTTGGTCCCCCTCTCATTGCATCTACAATGACACAGGGTACTTCAGCGATAACAGCGAATCCCAGATTCTCCTGCATCAATGAAAATCCAGGGCCACTTGTGGCGGTCATAGATTTTACTCCTGCGAGAGAAGCACCAATCACTGCAGCAAGGCTTGCAATCTCATCCTCCATCTGAATAAAGGTCCCATCTACCTGAGGAAGCCTCACAGATAAGAGCTCAGCGATCTCGGTTGCAGGGGTGATAGGATAACCTGCAAAAAAACGGCAACCAGCGCGCAAAGCACCTTCTACAATCGCCTCATTACCCTGAAGTAACTTCTCTTGCCGGCCTTTCTTTTTCACGTTCCTCTTTGGTTCTCCTTTCGCGTCGTTTCTTTTGTTCAACGGTTATAGCAAAATCAGGACACCTTATCTCGCACCACCCACAGTTAATACACTTATCAATGTCCTGGACATAGGGATAACCTGCTTCATCCCGTGCAAGCACACCTGTAGGGCAAAAAGCTGCACAAATTCCACACCCTTTGCACCATGCCCTATAAATATCTATATTTGGGGGTTCCTTTGGTTTTTTAGGTTCTTTCATTCCCAAACCTACGTATTTAAAAGTAAAATTATTACCTTTTCTTGTCAAGTTTTTTTACGAAATAATAATGGGGGATGAAGATTATTGTCTTGAATCTATAATCAACGTCACGGGACCTTCATTTACAAGGGAAACATCCATAAAGGATTGAAAGATGCCACTTTCCACCCTCTTTACTTTGTCTCTTGCCTTTTCCACACATAGCTCGAAAAGTTTTTTAGCTTCTTTGGCATCCATGGCATCCGTAAATGATGGTCTTCTCCCTTTTGAACAATCCCCATAAAGTGTAAATTGTGAAACAAGAAGGAGTTCTCCATCAACATCCAAAAGGGATTCATCGAGCTTACCGTCTTCTTTTTCAAACATCCTCAAATGAATAATCTTCTCCACCATCCATTCGATGTCCTTTATACCATCATCCTTTCCTATACCCAGGAAAACGAGTAACCCCCTGCCAATAGTTCCAACAGTATGACCTTCTATCTCTACAGATGCCTTTTTTACTCTCTGTATGACCGCTCTCACTTCTCCTGTTCTTTCACCTTCTTTGCAAGCTCAATAAGCTTCGCTGCATTCTGTGGTGGTACTTCTTCGTAATGAGAGAATTCTATGGTAAAGGTACCTCGTCCGCCGGTCATTGACTTAAGGTCCGGGGCATATTTCAGTATCTCTGCCATGGGCACAGAGGCTTTTACAACCTGGTTATTCCCTTTGGTCTCAACACCGATGATCTTGCCCCTTCTTGAATTCAAATCACCCATGATATCACCCATGTATTCGTCGGGGACTACAACCTCTGTCTTCATAATCGGTTCAAGGAGGGTCGGCTGGCACATTTCCAGTCCTTTCTTGAACCCCATGGATGCAGCAATCTTGAAAGCCATCTCAGAAGAGTCTACATCATGGTACGATCCGTCATAGAGTGTAACCTTAAAATCAATTACAGGATATCCGGCGAGTATACCCTGGTCCATGGCCTCGACTATGCCTTTTTCTACAGCAGGTATATACTGTCTGGGGATTGACCCTCCCACTACCTTATCAACAAATTCAAACCCTGCGTTCCGTGGAAGCGGTGCAAGTTCAAGCCATGTATCGCCGTACTGCCCTTTGCCGCCCGACTGTTTCTTATATTTACCCTGTACCTTTACGGTTCCCTTAATCGTTTCCTTATATGGCACTCTCGGCTCTTTAAGCTCAACCTCGACGCCAAACTTTCTCTTCAGTTTTTCAACGATTACTTCTATGTGGACCTGGCCCATGCCGGACAGGATGAACTCCTTCGTCTGCTCGTCCCTTGTGTATTTGACTGTCCGATCTTCCTCCATCAACCTGGCAAGGGAAGTATTCAGTTTATCTTCGTCGCCTTTTGACTTTGGGTGTAAAGAAAAAGATATAAGGGGAGGTGCCAGTACAACTTCTTCATACTTAATGTGTGACTTTTCATCACACAGGGTGTTACCCGTAGTTGTTTCCTTCAATTTTGCGATAACTGCTATATCACCAACAGATGCGAAACCCGCAGGTTTTTGTTTCTTACCCACGAGGTAGAATATTTGCCCTATTCTTTCTTTTTCATCCTTTGAGACGTTGAGAACAGTCATATCAGGATGAAGCTCCCCGGAATATACCCTGAAAAGCGTCAACTTGCCTGTAAATGGGTCTGTAATCGTTTTGAATACAAATGCGCTGAAAGGTTTATTTGCAGACATTTCTCTTTTTACCTTATTGCCCGTCTTCGGGTCTATGCCTTCCACTTCCTTTTTATATGTGGGAGGCGGGAAGTATTTCACCGTATTATCGAGCAACATTTGAATCCCGATGTTTTTTGTGGCAGACCCACACATCACAGGGACTATTTTTCTACTCCATATCCCTTCTTTCAGACACTGCTCAATCTCCTCTTCCTTAATCTCATCTCCGTTGAGGTAACGTTCCATTACCTCATCATTCATCTCTATGGCCGTTTCCACAAGTTTTTCTCTGTATCTATTCGCTTCACTCAAAAAATCTCCCGGAATATCCCCAATATCAAAATTACCCAATGCATCATTATGGTAAACATAGGCCTTCATTGCAAGAAGGTCCACAACGCCTTTAAAGCTATCCTCTTTACCGATTGGAAGTTGAATAATCAAAATCGCCCTGTCAGTAAAATTTTTCCGTATGTCTTCCACGGTTCTTTCAAAATCAGCCCTTTCCCTATCCATCTTGTTGATAAAAATAGAAACAGGTATAGAAAATTCATCTGCATACTGCCATACCTTCTCTGTCTGCACCTTGACCCCGGAAACAGCGCTCACCACAATTACCGCTCCATCTACAACCCTCATGCAGAGCTTGGCATCGGATACAAAATTGTCATCCCCTGGTGTATCAATAAAATTAACCTTGTTTTTGCCCCATTCAAAACATGCGATTGATGAAGAAATCGTTATCTTCCTCTCAACTTCTTCGGGCTCATAATCCATTAAAGATGTGCCGTCATCTACCCTGCCAATTCTGGTATTCTCTCCTGAAAGAAAAAGCATAGCCTCAACAATTGATGTTTTGCCCTCCCCTCCGTGTGAAAATATACCTATATTTCTAATCGCATCAGGCTCATACTTTTTCATCTACACTCCTTTCGAGGAATTAAAAATAGTTAAAGTCTGTGAATTTTACATGTCTTTTGGTGAAAAATCAAGAATTTGTTGCCCTGCACGTAACAATCTTCTGCAGCATGAAACTGTTCGTGCTTATTGACATCATTCAACGTTTTATGTTTAAGTAATAACTTCAAAACATACTGAGGTGAAAGAATGAAAAGAACATACCAACCTCACAATAAGAGCAGGAAGAGGACACATGGCTTCCTCGTGAGAATGAGAACTGCTTCGGGAAGAGAAGTAATAAAAAGAAGGCGTGCGAAAGGGAGAAAAAACCTCACCGTTTAAAATCCGTGAAGGGTGAAAGTGAATAGTGAAAGACTCGGAGCTTATTGCTCATAGCTAATCGCTCATCAATCTCTTAAAAACCATGGCATACACTCTCACAAAAAACGAAAGATTGAAAAAAGGGGATTTTCGAGGTATAAAATGGACAAAATATGGTGAAACATGCCATTATATGTTCTTAGGAAAAGAAAACCCCTATTATTTAAAACGGATTGCCATAACAGTACGGAAAAAAACAGGGGGAGCAGTACGCAGGAACAGGATGAGAAGGTTGATAAAGGAATTTTTCAGACTACATAAAGATCTTTTCGTAGATTGCTGTGACAATCTTATCAGAATCAAAAAGATGCCACAAAAATTAACATGGAAGGATACAAGCGAAGAACTACAGAAGTTACTAAGCATGCAAATCCGTCAATGAAAAAGCTTGTCATACAACTATTAGAGATTTACAGAATATGTATATCTCCCTATATACCAACTGAATGCAGGTTTCATCCAACCTGTTCATGCTATATGCAAGAAGCGATCCAAAAAAAAGGTATTTTAAAAGGCATATTATTTGGGTTGAAGAGGATTCTCAAGTGCAATCCCTTTTACCCTGGCGGATATGACCCGGTGAAATAACGGAGGTATTGAATGGAAAAAAGGACCATAGTGGCGCTCATTCTCACTATACTGATACTGTTTTTCTTCCAGATGTACACTGCGAAACAACAACCTCAGCAACAAACCCAGGGAAAAGACCAAGGGCAGGCACAATCTCAGAAAACAGTCGAGAGCAAGGAAACTGCCAAACCGCAAAAAGAGGTAGCAACAAAAAAGGTTGATACAATCGAAAACATACCAAGCAAAGATGTGGTTGTAGAAACACCCCTCTTAAAGGTAACATTCACAGACTTGGGTGGTGGCATAAAGAGCGTAAAATTAAAAAAATATAAAGATTCCGTCAAAGACAGCAAAGATAAAGAAATTATAGAAGATGTGAAGCCCTATATTTATCTCCCGAAGATATTTAAGGTTGTAAACAACGAGACCATTGATGACAGGACCCACTTTAAGCCGGATAGGCAAAACCTTACATTACAGGACAAACCGGAAACAATCACATTTTCAGGAACCCTTAGCAACGGGAACAAGGTCAGAAAGGTATATACCCTTTATCCTGACAAATACACAATTGACATGAAGATTGACGTATATGCCCGGGATAACGAAAAAACACTGATGGATTTTGCAGTTATCCATGGCAAAAATTCATCGAGCTACACATTCAAAGGACCGTTCACGTATAATGGGAAAAAGTTTGAACAGATAGAGAAGATAGAGAAGAACATAGAGGTTGATAAAAACTTTAAGTATGCAGGCCTTGACGATGGTTTCTTTACCTTTATCTGGATACCCAATGATGATTCCAGGTTTCCCCTTACAGTTTTGAAAACAGAAAACAATACCCCTGTCCTGCGGTTAACCCTTGATAAGGGAGAATTCTCAGGAAAGTTATATTTTGGACCCAAAAAGTCAGATACATTAAAAGGCTTGGATGTGAACGCCGAGAAGATTGTGGACTTTGGGTGGTTCGATATTATCGCAAAACCACTGATTGCAGGGTTAAATTTATCAAATAAAGTCACCCATAATTACGGGATTGACATTATCCTCCTTACAATCCTCATCAAGATTATCTTTTACCCTTTAAGTGTAAAGAGCTACAAGTCTATGAAAGAAATGCAGAAGATGCAGCCACAGATACTAAAACTGAAAGAAAAACACAAAGACGATAAGCAGAAGTTAAATCAGGACATGATGGAACTTTATAAAAAGAAGGGTATAAATCCCATGGGTGGATGTCTTCCCATGATCATCCAGATACCTGTCTTTTTTGCTCTTTACAAAGCACTTTCAGGGGCAATAGAGCTCCGGCATGCACCATTCATATGGTGGATGAATGACCTTTCAGCGCCTGAGGACCTTTTTTCGTTCAGCGTTGCTGGATTCACAATACCTATAAGGATTTTACCCTTAGTCATGGGTATCACACAGGTAATCCAACAGAAAATGACCCCCACAAGTGCTGACCCGATTCAAGAAAAGATGATGCTCTTCATGCCCATATTCTTTACCTTCCTGTTCTGGAGTTTCCCGGCAGGCCTTGTTCTCTATTGGCTTGTCAATAATGTGATATCCATTGCCCAGCAATACTACATTAACAAGAAAGTCTCTTGAGGAGGTAACATAAATGGATTGTATAGAGGTTGAGGGAAAAACGTATGAAGAAGCCATTAAAAAAGCTTCAATCGGATTGAATGTAGAGGAAAGAGACCTCGATGTAGAAGTAAAGGAAATTGACACAAAAAGTATTTTAGGTTTGCTGGGCAGCAAAAAAGTAAGAATCACGGCAAGGATAAAAGAAAAAAATCCACAGACCATAACTGATATTTTCGCAGAAAAGGACACACCAGAGGAATACGGTAGGAGGTTTTTACAAGAACTGAGTAGAATGATTGGTTTATCATTCAACATAAAAGTCACGCAATATGATGAGAGGCTTATATTCCTTGTTCAGTGCGACGACGGAGATATATTGATAGGCAAGGATGGTGAAATATTGGAAGCCCTGCAGTATTTGCTAAGACTTGCTATTGCAAAGAAATATAAAGAGGCTGTAAAAACCCTTGTGGACATAAATGGTTACAGAGAAAAAAGGAAAAAAGCTGTAACCATTATGGCAAAGAGGCTTGCTGATAAAGCGAAAAGAACGGGCAGGCGTTTAAAAACTGACCCTTTGAATCCTTACGAGAGGAGAATAATCCATACGCTGTTTAAAAATAATAAAAACATCGCCACAAAGAGTGAGGGTGAAGGGCATACGAAAAAGGTGGTGGTTTCATTTACCGGAAATATGAATGTTAAACGCTGATACCATCTGTGCTATATCTACCCCTCCAGGCGAGGGGGGTATTGGTATCATAAGGATGAGCGGTCCACTTGCCCACCCAATATTAAAAAAGATTTTCAATGCAAAAAATAAACAAGAAAGATTCAGATCCCGCAAACTATATCTCGGTTCCATAACCAATCCTGAGAACAGAAAGACCACTGACGAAGTATTTGCAGTCTTCATGTATGCTCCACATACCTATACAAAGGAAGATATTGCGGAAGTCCATTCCCATGGAGGTTTCGCTACCCAGAAGAATATCCTTTCGCTCATGATGAAATATGGTGCAAGGCTTGCAGAGCCTGGTGAATTCACGAAAAGGGCTTTTTTAAACGGGAGGATTGACCTCCTCCAGGCAGAATCCGTCCTTGATATCATTCAAAGCGAGACAGATGAGGAACTGCAGTATGCGATGGATTATCTAAAAGGTAAGTTGTCCCGTAAAATGAGCAGCTTCAAGGACCACATGAAAGGAGTGCTTGTGGAAATAGAGGCACTGATAGACTTTCCGGATGAAGACATAGAGATCGATGAAAAAGCACACCTTCTGACGCTTACAAAGACAAAACAAGAGATTGCAAGGCTCATAAACTCATATTATGAAGGTAAAGCTGTGAAACAGGGGTTGGAAGCACTCATCATAGGGAGAACAAATGTGGGGAAATCAAGCCTTCTCAATGCCCTCCTCTTCAAAGAAAAAGCCATTGTTACATCCCTTCCGGGAACTACACGGGATTTGATAGAAGATACGATACACATAAAGGGTATCAAAGTAAAAATAATAGATACTGCTGGTTTACGGACGCCAAAGGATATAGCTGAAAAAGAGGGTATAGAAAGGGTGAAAAGGAAAATTCCTCAGGCTGATCTGATTATCTGGGTCCTCGATGGTTCAGAGCCATATTTGGGAGAAGATGAAGCAATCTACACGCATGTAAAAGAGAAAAATACAATAGTTGTGATAAATAAGATTGACCTCCCTCAGGCGCTTGAAAGGGATCTCCTCACATCCAGAGACCTTCAATGGAAAGAAATATCTGCATTAAAAGATAGAGGGCTTGAAGAATTAACACACGACATATACGAGAAGTTGATTGGAAAAAGTGGCAAAGGTAACACAATGCTCATCACAAATCTAAGACATAAAGAAGCGCTTATAAAGACTAAAGAAGCCATAGAAAGGGCCATTATCTGCAAGAAAAAGGAGGAGCCGCTTGAGTTTCTCGCTTTCGAACTTCGTGAAGCACTCTATCATCTTGGCGAGATCACAGGCGAAACATGCTCTGAAGAGATTCTCCATGAGATTTTCGGCAGATTCTGTATTGGAAAGTGATAAGTGGATCTTCTGGAGGTGCGAGCTATGCGTATAATGATAAATTACGGTAAATACGGACTCCCGCTCAATCTTCCAGACGAATGGGATGTGACGGTGATACGAAAAAAGCCAATGTCCCAACTTGCTGAACCTCAGGCAGACCTTCGCAACGCCCTGCTGAATCCTGTTGGATCAATGCCTCTTGCTGATCTGGTAAGAGGACGAAAGGACGTGTGCATTGTGATCTGTGACATTACGCGTCCTGTACCCAATGGGGTTATTTTACCTGTTCTCATAAATTCATTACTGTCTGCAGGTATGAACATAAATGCTATCACGTTACTTGTAGCAACAGGCCTCCACCGGACAAATGAAGGGAAAGAGTTACTGGAAGTAGTGGGTGACAAATGGGTGCTTGAGCAGGTAAAGTCTGTCAATCACTTTGCCCGTAATGATGATGACCATGTGTCCCTTGGTAAAACAAAACGCAATACCCCGGTAAAGCTCGACCGCCGTTTTATCGAGGCTGATCTGCGCATTGTTATTGGGCTTGTTGAACCTCATTTCATGGCAGGATACTCCGGTGGAAGAAAGATCATCGTCCCTGGCATAGCCCATCAAGAAACAATAAAATCCATACATGCTGCCCGGTTGCTTGAACAGGAAGGTGTAGCCAACTGCAAGCTCGAAGGCAACCCGCTCCATGAAGAATTACTGGAAATTGCCCGTATGGCAGGAGAGTGCTTAGCCATCAATGTCGTGGTTGATGAGATGCGAAGGATTTCCTTTGTGAACTTTGGTGACTTTGAACAGAGCCATCTGGCGGCTGTCTCTTATATGCGGCCCTTTGCAGAGATTCACATGAATAAAAAATTTAACACTGTTATTACGAGCGGGGCAGGCTATCCCTTAGATAAAAATTATTACCAGACTGTGAAAGGGATGGTGGCTGCCATGGATATACTTGAAAAGGGCGGAAATCTCTTTATTGCCTCTGAGTGCTCTGAAGGAATAGGTTCTTTTGAATACAAGGAGTCCCAGAGGAAATTCATCACTGCCGGAGCTGATATGTTTATGAAGGAAATAATGTCCAAAGAGCATGCGGACATTGATGAGTGGGAAACAGAGATGCAACTTAAACCCATGCAAATTGGTACTGTTCATATATACAGCGAGGGTCTTTCGGATACTGATAAGGCATTGACAGGTGCACACATTATTGAATCCCTTGAGGAAGCAATTCTTGAGAGCGTAGAACAGTCTGGAAATAAGGGTGTCGCGGTGATTCCAGAGGGCCCTTATGTGATTCCGCTATTCAGGCAATAGGCGGTAGGCAGTAGGGAGTGGGCAGTAGGGAGCGAAAAGCTAAGAAGAAAAGAGTGGGTATACTATGATAACCTCAAAGACGAATCTCAACACCTTCCAGACCAAACCCATCCATAGCTTATTTGGTCTGGAAGGTGTTTCCGAAGGGAGCATTGCGTAAGCTCCGGGGAACCATCTTGAGTGTCTCAAGCGTTCTTTCGCATATGCGGGAGATGAATGTGCGAATACATCTCTGCCTGAACCCTAGGGGCTGGGAGGAATGAATAGCGGGGTACCCTGCTCGATGCAGGGTCGCCCACATTCAAGTGCAGAGAGACTCTTAGAAGGGTCGGAGATGGAGCACCAGCGAACAGAGAGAATACCTTTCAGATCGAATGGGGTAGGCTTTGACGAAAAAGGATTTGGGCAACAGCCCGTCAAAATTGGATATGGAGTAATACAACAGGGGTGAAACAATGAAATATAATAATATCAATGAGTTTGTAACCGAACTTAAGATATTTCTTAAAGAAGAACAGGTAATACTTGATAAAGAAAACCTTTTTCACTATTGTTATGATGCAACAGAGATGCGGTTTATGCCTGATGTTGCAGTTCTGCCAGTGAATACTGAAGAAGTATCAAAAATCATGAAGCTCGCCTATGAGAATGACATACCGGTTACTCCGCAAGGCGGAAGGACAGGGCTTTCCGGTGGTGCCCTGCCCGTGAAAGGCGGTGTGGTCCTTTCCCTTCTCAGGATGAACAGGATACTGGAGATTGACAAGAAGAACATGCAGATTGTAATAGAGCCTGGTGTGATTGCAGCAGATTTACAGAAGGAACTCAACGAGCACAACCTCTTTTTCCCCCCTGATCCCTCAAGCACTGTGGAGAGTACCCTCGGTGGTAATGTTGCGGAAAATGCAGGTTATACGAGGGCAGTAAAATATGGCGTCACAAGGGATTATGTTCTGGGGCTTGAAGCTGTTTTGCCAAACGGGGATATTATACACGTTGGCGGGAGAACGTTAAAAAATGTCACAGGTTATGACCTTGTTTCACTCCTCATCGGTTCTGAAGGAACACTTGCTGTGGTGACAAAGATTATCTGTAAGGTATTGCCTAAACCCATGTTCCGCCGGACATGCATCTTTTATCTGGATGACCTTATTGCTGCAGCAGACCTCGTAGCATCAGTCTTTGAGAGTGGTATTACCCCCTGTGCGATAGAGTTTATGGATAATTATAGCATCAACTGTGTTGGTGATTATCTCTCCGGTATGGAATTTTTACGAAGGGATGCTGCTGTTCTGGTGCTCATCGAGGTAGACGGGAACCATCGGGGGGCAACAGACGAAGAGGCACACCGTATACTCGAATCAGGCAGCACACAAAAAGGTGTTATTGAATCAAGGCTTGCGAAAAGTGATGAGGAAGCCGATAAGCTCTGGAGAATAAGGAGGGAAACACTTCCGGCACTGAAAGCGAAAGGGAAAGACCATCTGGAAGCAGATGTGGTAGTACCCCGTTATCAGCTTTCCTTTTTAGCACGGGCAATCAAGGAAAGTGAAACAGACAAAATGGTAAAAGTAGCCACCTTCGGTCATGCAGGAGATGGGAATCTTCACGTAACTATCCAATATCGCAAAAGAAACTTTTCAGAACTCGAAGAGGCCAACGAGTTACTGGGGGAGATATATCGAAAGACTGTGGAAATGGGCGGAAAACTCACAGGTGAACACGGAGTGGGACTGACCGTGAAGAACTATATGTGGCTTCAGATGTCGCCTGTTGAAATAGCGCTCATGAAGCGTATTAAACAGGCCTTTGACCCTAAAGGATTACTCAATCCTGAAAAAATATTCCCTGATGAGGAAACAGAAAATCCAGCGGGTTGATTAAACTTGACAATCCATTGATTTTTTCATATCTTTATAGACTTTAAGGGCCGTTAACTCAGGCTGGTAGAGTATCTGCCTTTTAAGCAGAGAGTCGCAAGTTCAAGTCTTGCACGGCCCAAAAGTCCCCATCGTCTAGCCTGGCCTAGGACACCGGCCTTTCAAGCCGGCAACGGGGGTTCGAATCCCCCTGGGGACGCTTTTAAATATCAATAACTTACAAAACATTTTCCACAACAAATAAGGATGATAGAGGACAGCTTCTCAATGCCGATGCCGACCTCGTCACCATCCAGGACCTTCTGGGACATGGCCAGATTACCACGACACAGCGGTACTGCCGGGTATCAAACCTGAAGGTGCAAAGGGACTATTACAAGGCTATCGAGGTCGTTCTGCAGAGGACCCAGTCACGTGAAGACGATGAGCTTGAATTGGATGAAAAATGGATAAGGGAAAAGAGGGTGTAAGTAACTAACATTACGAGAGAAAGTGGGATATGTTACATATAGCAGGAAGTTGTCAATAAAAAGTACCATTAAAAATTTTAAAAGATCGGCAAACCGACGGAATCACTGTCTCCAGATGGTAAAAAATAAATCTGTCCCCGTTTTTTATTCAGAACGATAAGTTGACTGCCGGCTGATGAAATCACATTCTTTCTTAAAAAGGTGTTTGTTGGTGTGTATGGTATCCGAGAATTCCAGGTTAAGGTCGGATTTGCTTTTGTATGCCGGCCAATCAACAAGGCCCTGCCCGTTGGGATTACCCGTTTTGGCAAAATTCACCCAGTAATCCATCATTTTTTTGGAAAGTTCCATGTCCGTGTCATCATAGCCGTCAGACTTATTCATATTTCCGAAAACATACGCCAGTTCTACGCCATGATGTACACCCAGTTTGCGCGCCATCGCTGTGTCGGGCAGACGGGTGAACTGGTACAGATATGCCTTGGATTTCTTGCGTTCCATAGATTGAGCCACAAGCCTTGCCGGTTGCGCGTTTGCTGCCACTGTCACAATACTATCTATAGCCGGGGCAACATCTTTTGCTTTATACGCAGGAAACATCTCAAACGCTTTCCCGGAATTATCAGCAAACCTGGATTTCAGGAAAGATTTATATTTTTCAACCGATAAATCTGTTTCATCGGCCAAGTAAAGATTGCCTTCATTTCGAGTACTGCCGACGATAATCGGCACATCGTGCTGCTGCCCGCCAGAGTATGCCGCCAGCGGATTTTTGGGAAGCACCCAACCGTCAAAGACCGGCGCAAAAAAAAGGGCTTCGTCGTCAAATAAGTCCGTTTTACAATCGGCTGCTTCCACCCATTCCCGCGCGGACTTGGCGCGCATAGCCGCCAGGACATCTTCAGCTTTATCGCAGCCAAGCTTGGCAGTTAGCTTCTGGCCCATTTTCGACACATTTGCCATGTTGCCGTTGAATGCCGGAGATAAATATTCAGAGCCGATGATCGGCCCGCCGCTTTTGGCAATGGCTCGATGAAAAAGCCCTGCTGACAAAGGGCTGATCATCAGCAGTGAAACGGATCTGGATCCGGCGGATTGGCCGAAAATGGTTACTCGATCAGGATTCCCTCCGAATGCGGCAATATTTTTTTGCACCCATTTTAGCGCAGCGATCTGGTCGAGCAAACCGTAGTTGCCTGACATATTATGAGCAGATTCTTTGGATAACAGCGGATGGACTAAAAATCCCAATGGCCCGAGACGGTAATTGATGGTCACGACCACCACGCCTTTTTGGGCAAGATTTTTGCCGTTGAATTCCGGCTGAGATTGAGATGCGGAACCAAAATTAAAGGCGCCGCCGTGAATCCAGACCATTACCGGTAATCTTTCGTCAGGTTTTTTTGCAGTGGTCCAGACATTCAGATAGAGACAGTCCTCGCTGAATTTGCCGGTAACAAGCTGCTTTTTTTGTGGGCAGGAGGGGCTGAAATCCGTGCAGGTTCTCGCTTGTGTCCATGAAGCAACCTCTTGCGGCGGTTTCCATCGAAGCTCTCCGATAGGCGGGGCAGTGTAGGGGATGCCTAAAAAAACACTTATGCCATCTTCAACCTTTCCGCTTATCGGCCCGCTATCAAGTTGAATAGCATCAGGTTTTTTCTCATCAGCAAAAACTCCGATGGGTAAGATGATCAGTAATAAAATAATTGCAGTCAGTTTCAATATTTTCATGCGGCACTCCTTTGTAAAAGCTTATTTACGTGGAAATAGATTTCGAGTTATCAATTATCTAACCTCAACAGAATAACGTCCCAACAGGCTTTTTCAGCATCCACCCAAATCTTAGCAACCTCAAGAACTGATTCGCAGCAACTTGGCTGCGTTGCCGTTCAGGATCGCCTTTTTCTGGTCGTTGTTCAACCCCGGCACGCCGAGGATGTAACCCACCACGTCGGATTCCCAACCAAATGGATAGTCCGTTCCTAAGACAATCTGGCTGGCGCCGACCTCGGCAATCATGTGCCGCATACCCTCATTCGTAAATACCAGAGAATCGTAGTAAAGCTGTTTGAGATATTCGCTGGGACGTTTCTGCCCAGTTTTGCAACTCTGCGGATCACCAAAGCAGCGATCCGACCGGCCACTGTAAGATGGCAGGAAGCCGCCCCCATGGGCCGCGCAAATCTTGAGTCCGGGAAAACGGTCCAGCGTCCCCTCGAAAATCAGATGCGACAGTGCCACGGTGGTCTCCAAGGGATTGCCGATCAAATTGTCCAACCGGCCCTTTCCTTCGAACCGTTTTTCGCCCTCCGCGAAACCTGCGGGGTGAATGAAAATCAGAGACCCCAGTTCCTCTGCTTTGGCCCAAAAGGGATGAAACTTGGGTGCTGACAGTTCCTCTCCGTTGATGCTGCCGCCGATTTCGAAGCCGCGTAGTCCCAGTTTTTTGGCGCCCTCTTCCATTTGCTCCGTGGCCAGATCCGGATACTGCATCGCCACGGTTCCAATGCCCACAAAGCGATTCGGATGGGCGGCGCATAATTCCGCGATCTTTTGATTCTGAATCTGGACGATGCGGCGAGCCAGGTCTCGATCCGCCCAGTAGTTGTACTCGGGAGCAATGCTCACGGCCTGGATATCAATACCCCATTCGTCCATTTGCTGCAGCCGGAATTCCAAAGTGTTTACGTTCAGTTTGGGCGCTTGCGGCCCATCCACGAATTGCTTGAGGGGTTGAGCCTCTTTGAAATTCTTCATGAGCTCCCAAATCTCGGGAACAAAGCAGTGACAATGGATGTCAATCGTTTTCACGCGACGGCCCGCGACCACAACTTCGCGGCTCTTCGCCTTACCGCCAGCCTGCTGGAAACTGCTGGCCGCATTCACAAGTCCGCAGCTTACGAACATAATCCCCATCGTTGCGCCTGCCAAATCTTTCAGGAATTCTCTGCGACTGGACATACATCCTCCCGTTGGCGATTTAATGTGTGACACTACTTGGACTCTTCACCGCGCTGGCTTCGCCGGGCACCGGCCTGGCGAGCTCGTCGTCAATCTCTTCAATCGAGCGCCCCTTCGTCTCGGGTTAATTATTTTCATGCGACCCTCCTTTGTAAGAGCTTGTTCGAGTGGTAATACATTTCGAGGTGCTAATTATTTTACCTCAACTGTTTCGTTAATATCCAGGAAAGTTAAGACGATCTTGGCGAATTCGGCGGGCGCTTCAAAAATCAAATTGTGTGTTGCATTTTTGAATTGAACCAGCCATGCCCCAGGAATAGCTGAGGCTAGCGTCTTTGAACTTTCTACCCCCACCACGGTATCCGAAGTTCCAACTACGATCATAACCTGATTAGCAATGAGGGGCAGTTTATCCAGGGGAGTTTTCCAATGGTTTGTAGCTTCCATTTGCCGCAGAACGGTTGGGTCATCAGATACTTTATTAGCAACATTGCTTCCATCTGTCGAGGTCGCGGAGATAATTGCTTTATTTAATCGTTGCGGATACTCCAGTAATAGTTTTTGGGTGATAGCGCTCCCCATGGAATGCCCAAGTACATTTGCCTTTTTTACTCCAAGGGCGGTAAGAAGGCCAATGACATCATCCGCAAACAATTTGTAGGTGAACGTTACGTCATTGGCAGTGGAATATCCCATGCCCCGATTGTCCAGCAGGATCAGTTGATATTTCTTTGACAACGTTTCAATGACCTCTTGAGGCCAATGATCCATTGTCCCACCGCACCCCACGATCATGATGAGTGGTTAACCTGAGCCAATCAATTTGTACCCTATTTTTATTCCATTCGCATGGACTTGGTAGATGGCATTACCTTGCTTATCCAAGCAAATCATCTTGCCTGATGGCTGTATGCGTTGGGCCATCGCACTGGAGACGTAAATAGCCAGCACAATAAGTAGTGAAAATAAGAGGCGGGCTGTTTTTTTTAATAATGCGTTTTCCTCCCTTTCGTGGTGGATCGAACAATTAATATGCTACAAGCTATAATTTATAAAATATTAGTATTTACCGTATAGGTTGTCAACAACGATATTGTTTTCATATTACAGACTTGATAAATCAAAGAATGCCAAGTGAAATAGCGTATATTTTCCGGAATGTTACGTTCATCGAGTACAGGAAGGATTCAATAAGGTCAGGTTTTTGAATCGAATTGATACGGAAAATTGGCGCTAACACCTACTACTACTCAGCATCAGGTCACCGATAAAGGTGAAGATTAGCGATGGGAATCTTGCATAATGTTATCACTCTCATCGGGTTCGTATCTCTATTTTTTGATAGCCTTTTGGGCTCGCACATCACCAAGTTGGGCAGCTTTCTCCAAGTCGCTTGCGGATTCATCGGCTTTTCCGATCCCTTTATAGCTGAGTGATCGATGATAATAAACAGCGGCATTATCCTTTTGAAAATCTATAACTTTTGAGAAATCTTGGATAGCCCTTTCATAATCTTCTAACTGATTATAGACAACCCCGCGTCGTAAAAGAGCTAATACAGGATCATATAGAGGTGTTAATGGATTTTGGTTCATATCCAGAGCTTTGTTGATATCGCGGAGTGCGTCGTCATATTTTATCAGCAAAAAATACGCATATCCTCGATTATGATATACATCCGGGTTTGCCGGATTGATCTCGATTGACTTCTGGTAATCTTTAAGTGCCTCTTCATAACGCCCGATGTTTCGGTAAGCACTTCCTCGATATAAATATGCCAGGGCAGACTTGGGGTTCAATTCTATTGCTTTATTACCATCTTCAATAGCATTAACGTTATTATTCATGAAAAGATATATCAATGATCGCACCACGTATGCCCTTGCATAATTAGGTGCAAGCTCAATAGCCCGGTTAGCGTCGACCAATGCCTTATCGTATTGCCTCATTCCCCATAACGTAGTTGACCGATTCGCAAGAGCACCGAGAAAGTTGGGCTTTAAATCAAGTGCACGGCTATTATCCTTCAACGCCGATTGATAGTCGCGAATCTGGTAATAAGCCCATCCCCGCGCGCTGTATGTAATAGCATTCCTGGGATCTGCATCGATTGCCTTATTATAAAAGCTGATGGCATCTCGATATTGTCCGGATTCCGCTAAAGCATAACCTTCCTTGAACCAGTCAAC
>CAIJOT010000175.1 GCA_903822335.1 uncultured delta proteobacterium | reverse complement strand
TGGCCCTTCTCAGACCGCCCCGACACGTCCGAACTCACCCCACGCCTTTCCTTGGGGACGTAAGGTGGGTGACAACCGCAGGGGCGCGAAGCGCCCTCATTTGATTTGTTAGGCTGGGAGTCGTAAACTGCGTTTCAGAACCGACTGGCTTTTGAGGCCGGTACGAGTTTGTTCTGTAGAGGAAGCATCAAAGCAATGAAGAACCGAAGATTCAGCATGGCGGGTGCCATTGGCAATACCCCGCTCATAGCATTGCGGAGCCTGAACGGAAACTCCAGGGTGAATATCCTGGGAAAACTGGAGGGCGCCAACCTTACCGGTTCGGTGAAAGACCGTCCGGCCCATTACATGATCCGCAAGGCGGAGGAATCCGGCGAGCTCACCGAAGGGAAGACCATTATCGAGGCTACATCGGGGAACATGGGCATTGCTCTGGCAGCCATAGGCGCTGCCAGGGGACACCGGGTCAAGCTTTTCATGCCCGAATGCGTTAGCGTAGAGAGGCAGCGCGTACTTACAGCCCTGGGCGCTGAAATCATACTCACCCCGGCGAAGGAAGGTACTGATGGGGCCATCAGAGGGGTCCGCCATCTCCTGGAAAAGGAACCGGAGAAGTACTACATGCCCAATCAGTTCGATAATCAGGACAATGTCCTCGCCCATTATGAAACCACCGGCCCTGAGATATTCTCCCAGACCAGGGGCAAAGTGGATGTCTTCGTGGCCGGCATGGGCACGACCGGCACGCTGATGGGGACAGGGAAATACCTCAAGGAGAAGAAGCCGGAGATCACTATCGTGGGAGTGGAACCTACTATAGGACACACGATACAGGGCTTGAAGAACATGAAGGAGTCCATAGTGCCTAAGATCTACCGGTCTAAGGTTTGGGATGAGAAGGTGACGGTTGAGGATGAGGAGGCTTTCGAAATGACCAGGCTGCTGGCCACCAGGGAAGGTCTCTTTCTGGGGATGTCGAGCGGGGCGGCGGTGGCCGGAGCCTTGAAGGTCTCGAAGAATCTGGACCGCGGCACCATTGTGGTCATCCTGCCCGACCGCGGGGACCGTTACCTCAGCACCACGCTGTTCAGGTCCATCTGCGCCAAGTGTCCGCCTTAATCCCTGATCTGCAGCAGCTTACCCAGGGGCGCGTCGCGAAGCGCCCCTCCTTGTGTGAGATATGCCTTATGAACAACGAGTGTGATCGTACTCTTCATCATCGCCGATCGATGCGTCTGCAGGGATATGATTACAGCCAAGCAGGGGCATATTTTGTGACAATCTGCACCCAGGGACGCAAACTCCTTTTAGGGGAGATCGCAGGCAGTGAGATGGTGTTGAATGAATATGGGCAGGTAGTGGGGGAATGCTGGGGATGGCTGGCAAGGCAGTATCCGTATGTGCAACTGGATGAATGGGTAGTGATGCCAAACCACATACATGGCATTATTGTCTTGGGCGGTTCGCGAACCGCCCCTACCGATAAACAGAAATCGTTGGGTAGTATAGTCGGGGCATTCAAAACGGTTTCTACCAGTAGGATTAACAGGTTGCGCCGTAGTCCTGGCGTGCCTATCTGGCAACGCAATTACTATGAACACATTATACGTGAGGAAGAGGATCTGGATCATGTCCGTCAGTACCTTATTTTCAACCCGGGTCGTTGGGCAGAGGATGAGGAGAATCCCTTCAGAAGGTAATGGCCTGTTGCGACCACTGTAGGGGCGCTTCGCGAAGCGCCCCTGAGGCTTGGACATGTCCAGACATCTGTCCTAACTGTCCTGGACAGTCACCGTAGTGTAGTGCAGCCTGTCCCATTATCTACTGTGTCCCCTTTCATACCCGATTACAGAACAATCCACCCAAAATGTAGCCTATTGGGTCACAATTCTTTGCCTATTGTGTCTTGCGAGAAACCACAACACAGGATCAGAATGGAGTGTACTTTTTGTCATAGCACGATTGTTTTATGGGAAGAATAGCTGTTATGTGGCTGCTCAATGAAAGGGGAGCGGATGGGAGATAACGGTAGAGAGCCAACTAATG
>CAIJOT010000174.1 GCA_903822335.1 uncultured delta proteobacterium | reverse complement strand
TCCGCAATGGAGACAGACATCAACTGAAGGGAGCCATCCCTGGAGGAATCCAAGGAGATAATTTTTTGGGCTGTAGACCATGCCTCTTTCGAGTAATACATGCAAACCAATAGGACACTGACGGGCACAGGCCCGGCAGTCAATACATAAAAAGAGATCCTGATATCCATCCTCAAGAAGTTTACTACGACCATTATCGAATATCATGACATGTATTTCTCTGCCTTGATCTTCTGTGAGGACGGGTAGGGCATCAAAATCGTATTTTTCTATATCTTTGGGGGCAAGGTCAAGGAGAATACTCTCAAGGCCAAATATTCCCATGGATTTTGTATGAAAAAGGGCTGCTTCCCTGTCTTTCATAATCTTTTCGAGACTGACTATAAGGATTATCTTTTTAGCCTGTTCCAGATCTTTTGAGATGTTTGACATATGTTGCAGGAAGTAAATAGAGCCGTCTTCAGCAGATATCGCATTCACACTCAGAATGGCCACATAATCCCGTACCTCTGGAGAATTTAGTCGGTTTAATGTTTTCCTGATACCAAAGGATTCAACAAGACCCCTGCCATGCATGCCAGGAAGGGACCAGTAATCCTCCACCTTTTTCTTAAACTGCTCCTGTTCAAAATTGTTAAACTCTGTAAAATAGCGTATATAGGTTTTAAGACCAGAAGCGTCGAGCTCAGGCCTCAGTTCATTCACCAGTACATTCGATTTATTGATAGAGGCAAGGGTTGTTTTCCCCGCTACTTTTGTTATATACGATACAGCTTCTTTGACATCTTTTGCTGTTGTGAGCTTTACCTCATTGAATTGACTGAAGGTTTTCTTGAGCTCCTCAAGCAGAAAGGCGTAGTTGTTCTTTGAATACTCACGGATTTCCTTTAAATGTTTTTTTATGGACTCTATATTTAGATAAGATTCTTTTCTTACAAAAATTCCTGCAGCTCGATGTTTGCTTTGTTCTGCTGATGGTTCGACTACCTGTATGCTGGGAATTTCAGACACGGTACTTTTTTGTAGCCCCCTTGTTTTGGAGTATGGAATTGTGCTGTTTTTCCTTAATTGTTCAGTATTATAAACTATCTACTTCTACATTATACGCTATTATTTTGTCAAGTATTTTTTAATAACCAGAATACACGGTTTTATAGAGGATTTTTTTATAGTAGAAAATACAAAGATTCGTGAAAGTTTTTTCATTGACAAAATACACATGATAAGGTAAAAATGTTCATTAGGATGAACTATGTATAATGCACCGATTATTAAAAAAGCGATTGAGATTTTGAGGCTGATGATTAAAGAGTATAAACCTCTGGGGGTAACGGAAATTTCGAAGGCACTCTCCATCAGCAAGAGTACGGCCTATGGGATTTTACAGTCCCTGAATGAAGAGGGGCTCACCAGCAAGGACGTATTGACGAAAAAATATACTATCGGGAAAGAGTTGATG
The DNA here is from genome assembly GCA_903822335.1 of uncultured delta proteobacterium. GTDB lineage: Bacteria > Desulfobacterota > Syntrophorhabdia > Syntrophorhabdales > Syntrophorhabdaceae > CAIJOT01. The sequence continues at coordinate 7,304 of CAIJOT010000174.1, read as the reverse complement.
CGATTATCGAAAATGGTTTTTAAAGGACAGGACCTTGTTTCGATTGCAAGACCCTATTTAGAAGAGCTTGCAGAGGTTGTGGATGAGACGGTTTTTTTAGGTATCAGAGAATATGATACTGTGAAAATCCTTGATGTGATAGAAGCAAAAAAGAGCCTCAAGATATCTTCCCCTATCGGGACTAAGCTTCCTTTAACAGCAGGCGCTGTTGGGAAAATATTCTTTTCGACGATGAAGAATGAGGATGTGATAAGTTTCTTAAAAGAAAAAGGATTGCCCAGGTATACTGACAACAGCATCACAGACATCAATACCTTTATTGAAGAGATTGAAAAGACAAGGAAGTTCGGGTATAGTCTCGACCTTGGCGAATATCTAAAGGGGATAAGGGCAATAGCTGCTCTTGTCTATCAGGATAAAAATCCAGTAGGGGCAATATGGTTTGTAGGTTTTTCGAACTCTATGATTGATGAAAGGCTCCAATATATAGTGAATCATCTAAAGCGTACAGCAGAGCAGATAAGCGCAAGACTTTCCTTTAATCCCCAGACAGATCAGGAATAATACAGCACATTCAGCACATTCTCATGTATAACCGAGTTCTTTTGATATGGACCTTGACGCCTCTATCAGTTGTTGTATAGTGTTTTCGATGGTACCTTTTTTTATCTGGAATGCAGGCTGTGTGGCTCCGAGTGCCGCAACGACATTACCGGAAAAATCCCTGATGGGAACCCCTATACCGACCAATCCTTCGATAATCTCATCCTTTTCAATATAATATCCGAGCTTTTTCGTTTCATCCAACTTTTGCATAATCTCTCGGATATCCGTTACCGTTTTTTCCGTAATCTTGGTCGGCGGATATCGTTTGAGGAGTGACTTTTTTTCATCGTCGTCCATATAGGCAAGAAGTGTCATGCCGAGCATGCCATAGTAGGGGGGTCTTTTGAGGCCTATGTGGGAGGTAACCCGTATAATACTTTCCGATTCCCTTTTGTCAATATACAAGAGCTGGTCGTCTTTTATCACACCGAGGAGGATTGTTGCCTTAAGGTTTTGAGAGAGGACGTCCATAAAGGGGGCTGCTACCTTCCTTATCGACAGGGATGCATAGACGATGCCGCCTAATTCAAGAAATCTTAAGCCAAGGCTGTATTTTTCCTGGACAGGATCATACTTAAGGAAACCCGCTTTCTCGAAGTTCTTGAGTATTCTGAATACTGTGGTTTTTGGAAGGCTGGCTTTTTTTTCTATTTCGACAAGGGTGAAGGAATTTTCCCGGTACGTATAGAGGTCCAGTACCTTTATGAGCTTTTCCAGAACCTTTATTTTATATTGCTTCTCCATAGAGCTTCCCTTGGATTACGTCTTTCGTTTCAAGAAAGAGTATACACCATACTCCGCAGTCTCCGTTGATCCTGGGCTGAAACTGTAACACATTTGCATTGGAAATCCAAATTCCTCAAGTTTCTCGGCAACTACTTTAGCTCCATGGCCCAAGTCGAATAAGGGATGGAAACCGAACGACCGGCTAATATAGGCTATTGGAAATACTTTCCATGACTTCCTTCATCCCGCCAAAGAATATATACCGCGTAGGGCATGCCCCGGCCAAGGCCGGACCGCATATCCTGCTTCAGCCGCTTATTCGGTTTACGCTTTTCTTATGGTGCACAAAAGCGATTTTATCTCAGGATAACCCATTATAGGCTCCCTGCACTGCGTATCTGTAAAGAGATTTGCATTTGCTTCACCAGGCCAGCCGTGTGGAATGATCACCACGCCCTCGGCAATGCGTTCGTCGACACGGGCTTTCATCCTCACATATCCCCTGTTCGTTTCAACAATAACTTCATCAGCATCTTGTATTCCATATTTCGAGGCAGTCGTTGGCCCCAATTCTGCCCTTGGTTCTGGATTCTTTTCTTTCAGTGATTTTATATTTCTGAATTGGCCGTGGGTATAATAGAGGTTTCTGTTGCCAGTAGAAAGAATTAAGGGATATTTTTCCAGTAACTCAGGGGAACTCAGAGGGCTTCTATGGGGTTCCAGATATGTTGGAAGGGGATCAAACCCTATATCGGCCAGTGCTTGACTATATATCTCAATTTTTCTCATTGGCGTGGCGAAACGGACGTCCTTCACATTGTACTGTTTCTGCTGATAGAACGCACCTTCAGGCTTTTCATTAAGAAGCTCATCGAATGTCAGCCCTGTTGGTTCCAATTCAAAGGCAACAAGCTCTTCCTCCGATTTCCAGGGGAATTTATCTCCTATGCCCAGTTTCTTTGCAAGCTCAGTAAAGAATTTCCATTCCGACCAACTCTCGTAATATGGTTCAATAGCCTTTTTTCGGAGCATAAGATAAGGCATACAGAGACAGACATTATAGGTGTATGCGACGCCCCATTTTTCAAGGTGAGAACTGCAGGAAGGACATAATGGGCCTGCTCTGCCGTTTCTGTCATAAAAAGGTCATGAACGACAAGGAGTTCAAGTTTTTTGAAGGCCTCCCTGAAGGCATTTGAATCTGCCATGGAGAGAAGCGGATTTCCGCCGATGACCAGAAACGCCTTTATTTTGTCAGGAACGCTCTCCGGCGCGCACGTTACGACCCCATATGGGCTCTTAAAAGAGAGATATTGGTCAGCACCTAACGGCTTCCCTTCAACACCCATTCCAACATTGCCCAAGGGAAGTCTGGGGCTGATAACCCAGCCACCGGGGTTATTTATATTCCCCGTGATAATCTGGAGTATAGAGAATGCCCTGCTGTTCTGGGTACCATTCGCTGTTTGATCCTGCGTGCATGTTCCCTGATAGATACCCGCACCCTTCATTGTTGCAAAGAGGCCTGCCATTTCCAGGTTTTCCACGCCTATGGAGCCGCTGAAAACTCCGAGCACGCTTGGGCCGAATTCATTTTTAAGTTTCAAGAGCTTATCTGCAATTTCCGTGAGCGCAACTTCCCACGTTACCCTTAGCCAACCATCCTTTGTCCTTTTTAGTGGATACCTGAGCCTGTTCGGATCATAGATATTATCAAGCATCGCTTCCCTTTTTGCACAAAGCTTGCCTTTATTGAGGGGGTGCGACTCCAGTCCTTCCACCCAAACGGTCTTACCGTCTTTCAACAGTAACCCTGGTCCCGCAACTGTGATAGCACAGCGTGCAGTCCGTCAATACTTCCTTGATATTCTTAGTCATTGGTTATTCACTCCTTTACCTTAAACTGGATCGTTTCTTAATACGGGCAGGCATCCAATGCCTTGTTGTCATGCTTTCCCGCGTCAGTCATTGGCAGAGTATGAACAAACACACACCTTTCAAGCAGGAACAGTCTTGAAGTTTCTCTACTTTCCATGAAGACCTTGATTGCCCCGCGGGTCCATACCCCGAAGCTTGCTTCGAAATGGTTGCCCCGCAACTTACTGCGGGGTGATTCATTTCATGTTGTTGTCTCGCCTTTGATACCCCGTGGCTTGCCGCGGGGTAGTTCATTTCTTAAAGGATCTAATGAAGCTGCTAAAAGCAGGTTTGATGTTCTCTTCAAAATAGTGAAGTTGCCTCACTCACTCATAGCATAAGAAGTCAAACGTTTCTACCGTTCTTGATGAGCCGTTTCACCTTATCCAGAAGTTCATGTTTCTCTTGTTCGGAAAAACCCCTGAGCATTACGTGCATGTTCTCGTCCCGCTCTCTTTCTATGTTTGAAAGCGTCGTCTTTCCTTTTGCTGTGATTTCGAGTATGGTTACCCGCTCATCAGCGGGGTCGGATTTCCTGACTATAAAGCCGTTCTTCTCCAACCTCTTGGCTATGCCGGTCATGTTGGCACCGGCAACGAGCATGATTTTGCTCACGTGGGTGATCCTGCTCTGGCCGTCCTTTGAAGCATCCAACACCCTCAGGACATTATACTGCGGGAAGGAGAGTGCGTATTTTCTGAAAATGGCAGATACAACCCTCTTAAAGGTCTCCGCCGCTCTCACAACCGCCATCAGTAATTTCTCGTCGGCGCTCAGGTCGCTTCGATAGCTAATACTTCCCATAACTTCCACCTCAACGGATTAGTGTTTCATCGACGGTGCACATAAACTATACCAGCTTACCATTCTTTACACCAGAAAATAAATGCATTGAAAATAAATAAATTGATAGTTTACATATTGACTTTTTATGTCCCGCTGTGGTATTCACATCAAGATGAACGTGATCGCCCTGCAATGTGCTGTGAAAGGCCGTCAGACGTTACAATCGATCAAACATTGTTTAACAAATTTCGGCAACAAGAAATTGAAGAAATTGAAGAAATAAAGGCTAAGAACTAAGGAGGTACGATGCAAATAAAGAACGAAATTGCAAAAATTGTGGGAAAGGATTATGTGAGTGACAGCATCAAAGAGCGCGAGAAGTATGCCCGGGATGAAAGCCTTCTGCCTCCGGGTGTGCCCGATGCAGTGGCATGGCCGGGAAACGCAGAAGAGGTGGGGAAGATTGTAACATGGTGTAACGAAAAGAATATCCCTGTCGTCCCGGTAAGCTCCAAAGTGCACTTCCACGGGTGTTCCATACCGAAACAGGGCGGTCTGGCAGTCGATCTCACAAGAATGAACAAAATTCTCGAAATCGATTCAGACAACCGGCTGGTAAGATTTGAACCGGGCGTAATGTGGAAGCAGCTTGCTGCCGAACTGGAAAAGAAGGGTATGAGGGTGATCATGCCTTTACTGCCGCACGGTGATCGATCAGTGCTTACGGACACCCTCGAGCGCGAGGTACCAACCAATACGGTCTATGATTACGGAGAACCCATGCAGTCCATTGAAGTCGTTTGGCCCACAGGTGAGATCTTCAGGTGCGGTTCGGCGAGTGTGAACGGCTTTCCTGAGTCTAAATCGAGAGGGGCAAACCCATCGGGACCAGGTCTTGATTTCTACCGTTTCGTCCAGGGCGCACAGGGTACCATGGGTATCGTCACATGGGTAAGCTTGAAGATTGAGTCAATTCCGAGAATAGACAAGATCTTTTTTGCCCCTGTCGATGACCTGCCCTATGCTATTGAATTCCTTTATAGAATCCTGCCGAGGAGGATAGGTCAGGAATGCGTTCTTCTGAACAACACGGATCTTGCCGCGATCGTAGCGGATACCATGCCAGAGGATTTTGATGGGCTCCGTGCGAAACTCCCGCCATGGACACTCGCTCTTGTCGTAAGCGGGCTTTTGAGAAGGCCCGAAGAGAAGGTGGCATACGAGGAGAACTTCCTGAAGCAAGTGCTGAAAAATGAATTTCCCAAGTTAGCTTTTGGGGATAACCTCCCTGGTTTCCCTGGTCTGGGCAGGAAGTTTTTGCCGATGCTCAGGTCGCCTTGGCCGACGGACGTTCCATACTGGAAGAATCGCGTAAAAGGCGGATGCCAGAACCTGTTTTTCATAACGAGACCCAGCCAGGCGCCGTTGTTCATTGATGTAGTGGAAATGGTAGCAGCCAGATTCGGGTATCCTATTGCCGATATCGGCTGTTATATCCAGCCCATAGAACACAATCGTGCCTGCCAGGTGGAGTTCAGTTTTTTCTATGATAAGGAAGATGCCCAGGAAACAGCCCTTGTGGCCGCACTGTACCGGGAGACTGCTGCGGCCCTGCTCAATGAAGGGGCCTTTTTTACAAGACCATATGGAGAACTGGCCACAATGGTCTATGAGCGTGCTGCCAATTACACGATGGCATTGAAACGGACCAAGAGGGTGTTTGATCCCAAGAATATAATGAACCCTGGAAATCTGTGCTTCTAAGGAGGATGAGATGCGAAAAGAAGAGATGTACGATACGCCAAAAAAGAAAGTGAGTTTAGACGTAACAAACTTAGATAACTTTGTCTATGATATGAGCCGCTGTATCAAGTGCAAGGGGTGTTATTGGGTTGAACATACCTATATGCCCGGGGTCAAGTTCAGCACGAGGTGCCCGAGCAACACATGGAACGATTTTGACTCTTATGGCGCCTTTGGAAAGATGAGGATAGGTCTTGCAATCGCGGAAGGCAGGCTGGAGTGGACCGATAAGCTTCTGGAAATCATCTATGCCGATCCATTGTGCGGCGCCTGCGATGTGGGCTGCAAACGTAACCTTGATCTCGAAGTAGAACTGACCCTTGAGGCTTTGAGGGTGAAGGCGGTGAAGGACGGGGCAGGCCCCATGCCCGCGCATAAGAAGATTGCAAAGAATATTGCCACAAAGCATAATCAGTTCGGGTCCGCCCATGAGAGCAGGAAAAAGTGGCTCACGAAAGACATAAAGGTCGCAGCGAAGGCAGACACACTCTACTTTACCGGATGTAATGCCTCCTATGTGAACGCTGATATAGCACGTGCAACGGCGAAGATATTGAACGCTTCAGGCAATAGCTTCATGCTCATGGCCGACGAATGGTGCTGTGGAAATACCATCTATTCTGTCGGCATGGTTGATGAAGCGAAAGAGATTGCGAAACGGAACATTGATGCGGTAAAGGCGGCAGAGGTAAAGACAGTGGTCACGAGTTGCGCCGAATGTTACCGTATGTGGAAGGTCGATTACCCGAAGCTGCTTGGTATCGCCACATCCGATCTCGGGTTCAACGTCATGCACCTCATCGAAGTTGCCGATGAAGCCATAAAAAAGGGCAGTCTCAAACTGACGAAGCCTGTTGACCTCCGTTTCACCTACCACGATTCATGCGGTGTGAGCAGACTTTCAGACCCCTGGACACCCTGGAGCGGTGAGCGCGGCTGGATGGGTACAGTAGAGCCTGAGCTTAAGAGAAGGCGCGGTAAGGGCGGATTGTACCTCCAGACCAGGGATATACTCAAAGCCGTACCTGGGGCAACCTTTATTGAGATGCCGAGGACGAGGGAAAACGCCTTCTGTTGCGGAGCAGGCAGGGGTACAAAAGCGGCCTTTCCTGAGCTTGCTTCATTCTCTGCGAAGCACAGGCTGGATGAGGTAAAAGAAGTGAGCGCAGAAGCTCTCGTGTCTGCATGCCCCTGGTGCAAAAGCAATTTTGCACAGGCTGTCAAGGAGAACGGGGACAGCGTGAAAGTTATGGATATAGCAGAAATCATTCTTGCTTCAGTTGAACTATAAGGAGGGAGGCTATGAGCATAAATACGCAAGCATATAACGTATTGGAATCGGTGGTGGGCTCCAGGTACATCTCCGATGATCCGGCGATCTGTGAGGGCTACCGGTCTGGGCCCGGCGGATACGAGAGCGGTTTGGGATATGAAAGGGTCATGACAACGATACCCGGTACTGTGGT
>CAIJOT010000173.1 GCA_903822335.1 uncultured delta proteobacterium | reverse complement strand
TTCAATGTCAGGTTGCTTAAATCCGGATCTATGGTCTGAAGGTAATTCCAGCCGATTATATGTTCTTTTATAGGTTTTTTGAAGGCCGATAACGTTTTCTGAACCCACTGTCCACCATCTATTCTTCTTAAAATCCCGTTTATCCCCACATCTATGCCGATTATGCAGATAGAACCGTCACCTTCACCGAGTTTTAAATCGTTGACCCTCACAACCTTCAGACCATTTATATCGAGTATCTGTTTATCAAGGATATGTTTTTTGATAAGTATATCGCCTTCCTTGTGTGTGTAATGATGAGGGGGTTTTTCAGTCAGGTTCACGGTGATTACAAACTTGTTGAAGAGGTGGAGGTTTTCAACAGGAACCTCAAAAAGCTGATTTTTGTTTTTTAATATCAGTTCAATAACGCTGGGATACTTTACGCCCGGGACAATCGCAAGGTCCCACAATATGCCCACTTTTCTTCCATACTGGTCAATGATTTGTTTTCTCAGTATCTCACTGAAATATACATCTGTGATAATTGCCATGGATAAATTCTATCACCAAGCAATTTGGAAGACAATCTTTTATTATTCTGCTTTGAATTCGCCGATAATCTCCATAACCTTAGCTTCCATGGATGGTACATCAATCTTGTCTTCACCAAATTTAAACGTTATATAACGACCTCTCGGATGCCATATGTGCGGGTCAAAGTCGGTAAATATTGTGATCGTAAAGAGACCGCACATACCAGCAAGATGGGCCATGCCTGAATCATTTGAAACGAATATGCCCCCCTCTTGAAAAAAATCTCTTATCTCAGAAAGTTCCTTAAGGGACACTTTATCCTGAATGTCTAAATGTAAACCCAATGCTTCCAGGATATAGGCTTCTCTACCTTTTGATTTCAATGACTGGTAGAGTTGCACAAAGTTATCATGATGCCATTTTACCTTTTCAAAGCCCCTTTCAGGATACAGAATCACCCTATCCGATCTTTTTTGTTTTATCTCTTTCTTGAGAGCCTGTATGCCATATTGTTCAAGCTGTGCCAACTGGTAATCTTCCACATGAAAGGGTTCGAGGCCTGCCCTGCCTGCCCTGCTAAGGCCCTGTTGCAGTTCTTGGCCAGGGATTCGAGGATTCAAGGGTTCCAGCGTTTCAAGACCACTCGAATCCTTGACCCCTTGACCCCTGAGTTCTCTACTGTTTTCCGGATACATGTCTATAAATATGAGCGGCTCTTTTGATACCTGTTGCCATCGTTTTCGCAAGCGACCCTCTCTATCTTTACCGATGAAGACAATCCTTTCCCAGATATTTTTTGAAGGCATTTCAGAGAAGAGGTATAACCAGTATCTCGATTCAACACTGTGTAAGCCGGAAAAATATTCTTCAAAAAGGGTTAAAAACCTCTTATATCCCACGGCAACGAGGTTTTTATTGAAATGTCGGGAAAGGGAGAGGAAAGTAGATTCTGATAGGCACATATCGCCAAGCCCACCAAGATGTATGAGAAGGGTTTCCCTTGGTGATCTCATATGTAATCCTTTATACGGATGATTGTCATTATAATCTTCAAACCAATAAGGCAATTGTTCCATCACCGTTACTGCGTCTTCCTTTAAAGCTCTAAAATTTTCCTTTCATGCTCAGGTGTGTTGAAACTAAGTGTTGAAATAATATTATAGCAAAGCTATCATATGAGTAAAGTGATTCACTGAAAAAGATTCAAAACACAGAAGAATTATACAGAGTATTTAATACTTACTGGCCTTGTTAAGAGTCATGCATCGTGTCATTGCGAGAAACGAAGCGACGTGGCAATATAAATATTGACACTTATGGATTATAAGATTGCTTCTCCCGCCAGAGCGGGAGCGCAATGACAACTTTTCTGACTTGTGGGGGGAGAAAAAGTCATGAAACTGAAAATAGCTATTTTAACAGGTGGAGGAGATTGCCCCGGCCTGAATGGTGCGGTCAAATGGGTAACAAAAAGTGTTCTTGATCCAAAACTCGTTGAGAAGCGATCTGTTTCTTTTGAAGTTATCGGTGTTGCTGACGGTTGGAAGGGATTGGTAGAGGTTGATCCTGACGATCCGAAAAGCTGCGATCGATACCTCAAGCGTCTGGATGAAGAGATTGTTCGAACATGGGACCGGTATGGTGGAACAAACTTAGGGACTTCACGTACAAACCCGTTCAATCCGAAAAATGATCGTTCTGAAAAATTAATTGATAATATTAAAAAGCTTGGGATAGACGCACTTGTTGCACTTGGCGGAGAAGATACGCTTGGTGTTGCCTATAAATTGCACAAACTGGGCATCAAGACGGTAGGCATTCCCAAGACCATTGATAATGACCTTACAGGAACCGAATATTCGCTCGGTTTTGATACCGCTGTGAATGTGATTATGGAGGAAATTGATCGGCTGAGAACCACCGCAGGTTCTCACGGCCGAATCTTTGTTGTTGAAACAATGGGACGTCATGCAGGATGGCTCGCCCTCCACGGAGGTGAGTGCAGCGGTGCATATATTATTTTGATACCCGAACACCATTTTGATATGGGCAAGGTATGTGAACTTCTTCGTGAACGAAGGGGACGAGAAATAAAATATTCAATTATTGTCATTTCTGAAGGGGCGAAACCTTCGGGACAGCATGAATTTCTGAGAAATGGTAAGGTAGATGAATTCGGACATCCCTCACTTGGGGGAATAGCGAGTTATGTAGCTGGTGAGATTGAAAAACAGACAGGATTCGAATCGCGCCATCTCATCTTGAGTCATTTACAGCGGGGAGGATCGCCATCCGCGCATGATCGTTTAATGGCCAGATGGTTTGGTATTGCCGCTGCTGATATGATAATCAACGAGGATTTTGGACGCATGGTAAGTCTTGTACGGGGTGAAATTACAAGCGTTCCCATGAAAGAGGTCATCAATAAATTGAAACTTGTTGACGTGGAAAAATATTATGATACCGAAAGGTATAATGGCCGCAGATCGATAATGTAGATAGATTTTAAACTTTTCTGGGTTTGATGATTTTTTTGGCGCTTTCACCTACTATTGTTGACGGTTGAAGATTCCAAGAGGGGAATGATTACCAGGAGAAAAAGAGGATAACGTCAAAAATCAGCCGATGTTGTAAGTGGTCGGCTGGATTGTTTTGAACGAATTATCACTTCCCAAAAGTTGTTTACTATCTTAGGAATGTCCCCTTGGTCCTCACAGTCTTTGGTTCTTAATGCCCCGCTCCTTGCGGCGAGGCATTTTATTTGAGCAGGTTCCTCACTATCTCAACAAGGGTCGGCGTGACCGTTGCGGCCTTTTTCTTCGGCGGATTGCTGTCGCAGCACCACTCGTCGAGTATCCTGTTATACTCACCCACAGCCTTTTCATAGCCGGCCTTGTGCGCTTTTACCTCTTCGTCCATCGCCATGGTCATGGTCTGGTTGGTCTTGTAATTGGTGATCAGCCCGCCGTTGTACTCCTTACCCAGATCGCATTCCTTCTGGTGCACCCCTTCATGCGCATCAACGAGCGACTTCATACATTCATCAGGATAACCACTCTGCTTAGACCCTCCGCAGTTCCTCCATGAATAGCTCGTGCCACAGGTGGTTCCTTGCGTTTCGGCGCCGATAGCTTTACCGCCAGCCGGACATGTCATGGCCTTCCCCGAGGCGTCGCTCACTTTCTTATATTGGTTGTCATCGTAAGGCGCCGGTGGTGTCCCCGTCTTACGGTTCCTACGGTCTTGGTCAGCGTAATTATCCCGAGCAGCTTTGTACACGTTCGCCCCTTCCACCTCTGTATTGGCAAAATTGATAATGTCATCGAGGTTTGCGCAACCGCAGGATTGGCCGTAAGCCAACCAGGAAGGGCCGGCCAGTATTGAGACAATTAGAATAATTCTGACGAGTGAACCACCAAGGTTTCTACCAGTTACCATGAAGACCTCCCTGTTAATATATTGCACCATGCCCGGCACACCGGACCTATTGGCTTATGGCAATGCTTCTTTCCGGTAACCAGCGGCTAAGGTTGTGTGATGCATACTCATCCCGCGGGTCCAGGCGCACCGCCTGTGTGTATTCGCTCACGGCCTTTTGCCACTGTTCGGCGCGTTCATAGGCACAGCCAAGGTTGTTGTGCGGTCTCGCCTTGTGGGGAGAATTCCGTACAGTGCTCTCCCATAAGGCGATGGGGGTGCGGTAATCGCTGTTCCGAAGCACGGTGAAAAAGGCCAGCACTACGAGGGTACAACCGACGGCGCCGGTGAGCGCTTTTTTGTATGCGCCAACATGATATTGCATCTTTGCCATTACAGTTCCAACAATCAGAAAGACTCCGAAATCAGCGAGATAGAGGTGTCTTTCATTCACAATATCCGATCTTGGAACCACGGAGTTACTCGGCAACAGAATGAGAAAAAACCAGATCACGCCGAATGTCAGCCAGGGCCGTCTTCTCCAGTTCCATAGGGCAGCGCCTATCAGACCCAAGAAGGCAGCCAGCCCGAGAATCGTGGGAAAACCGGTCCGCACGATCACCGGCAGGTCAGGATCAATGTTCAACCTGTGCACCAGAACCAGTCGGGACAGGAGATAGGCGATGCCTCCGATCTGACTCAGCAGATTATCATAGGCACTGCGGAGTTCAGAACTGAACATGAGCAGCTCAAGATACCGAGGATGGTTCAGAATAATCACCATAAGCGCAGTAAGTGTGACCCAGTGAACGGACTGATCGACAAGAACCCTTTTCCATGGTCTCCTTCCCACCGTCCCTTCCCAGAGAAGCAAGGCAAAAGGCAGTGTAACCGCTACCTCCTTTGTGGCAACAGCCGCCACAAAGCAGAGAGGTGAGACCACGAAGCGCCAGGTCCATTTCCCCGTTTCCGCTCCTTTGACGTAAGCGAGCAGACTGCCAAGATAGAACATGGCCATCATGGACGAAGACCGGCCACTGATGTAGGTTATGGCCTCCGTATGTATGGGATGGACAGCGAAGATCAAGGCCGCCAGGAGGGCCGGGACCTCGGGTCCCCGGTGACGGGTCACGTCGGGACAGGATTCAAAAAGCTTGCGACACAAAAAAAAGACGAGGAACGAATTGACCACATGAACGGCGATGTTAAAAAGGTGGTACCCGAAGACACCGAAACCGGAAACCCAGTTCAGAGTGTAGGAGAATTTCAGCAAGGGCCGGATACCGAGGTGTCGCATGGTGTTGAACCACCCATCCCATGACTGGATAGCAGGATTCAATACGATAACGTTGTAATCGCTAAACTGAAAGTCGCCCGAGAAGGAATTCAGGTAGGGCAAAAGAGCCGCCAGGACGAGCCCGGCGGGAATAAGATATTCCTTTTTACCAGGTAGTGTCATACTCATAGGCCGTCAATGGCAGGTCATCTCCGGTAAACCAGGTTCCGTCCGGTCCCGGTCCCCCGTACCGTACCTCGCCGGTCTTTCTGCCTTGCGCGTCATAGGCATACGCGGTGTATTGATAGAGAGTCCCTGTGCAGGGCACGCCGGCAGATACGATATTACCGTAGTACTCGCTCTGGATCAGAAGCCTATTTACTCCGTATATGAATCTC
>CAIJOT010000172.1 GCA_903822335.1 uncultured delta proteobacterium | reverse complement strand
CCCCTCATTACACCGAATCGTGGCCTTATCTCATCCCTGAACTTTGTCTGTATCTGATAGAGATTAAGCGGCAACTCCCTGTATGACCTTACCTCTCGCCTCACAAGGTCTGTCACCACCTCTTCATGGGTTGGGCCGATGCACAATTCCCTGTCATTCCTGTCCACGAATCGTAAAAGCTCCCTGCCGTACTTATCCCACCTTTTGCTTTCAATCCAGAGTTCTTTCGGCTGTACAAAAGGCATGAGAATTTCCTGTGCCCCTTTTCTGTTCATTTCCTCCCGTATGATCTGCTCCACCTTTCTTAACGATTTCAGACCGAGAGGAAGCCAAGTATAGATACCTGAGGCAAGTTTATTGATAAATCCGCCTCTCAGCATCAATTTATGACTTATCACCTCAGCCTCTTTCGGATCTTCCTTTATGGTAGGAATAAACATCCTGGAAAATAACATCACACCTCCTTGCTGTACAAAGTGAACAGTTTACTATCCACTGCCTTTGAAAAGTTACTTCAGAATATGAAGATTATCAAGGGTTTTGTTCAGCTCTAATTTTCAGGTTTTTTGTATTTTATTTAAATCTCAAACAATATTCTACAATATAGACAATTCCGTTGCATAAAACTATTTGGCTAAATTTTATTATAATGCAAAATAGTCTTGACTATTTGTCTTTTTTGTGAAAAATTGTATCTATGGAAAGTAGAGAGATATATATTAAAATCTGGCAGGAGCTTTCAGCAGAAAAAAGTATGGTCTTTCTTGCCGGTCCTCGGCAGGTAGGCAAAACCACGCTCGCAAAAATTATAGCCGGTTTTTTTACCAATAGCCTTTATTTTAACTGGGATATTGTCCAACACAGGGTCAATCTTCTCGAAAATCCCACCTTCTTCGAAGAACTAAAGCGTAAAGACCCATCAACCCCGTTAATAATACTCGATGAAATACATAAATATAAAGCATGGAAAAATTACCTTAAGGGCATTTACGACCATTTTCATGATAATTATCAGTTCCTTGTTTCGGGAAGCGGCAGGCTGGATATATACCAGAAAGGGGGAGATTCCCTGGCTGGACGGTATTTTCTCTTTCATCTCTGGCCCCTTACCATTGCTGAATTGGGGAAAAACAATGCACAGATAGATGAGTTTTTGAATAACCCCTTAAAGATAGACATGGATAGAAACGATGAGTTTAAATCAATATGGGACCGATTATCGCAATTCAGCGGTTTTCCTGAACCATTTCTTGCAAGTCGCACGACAACCTACCGCAGGTGGTCCGGCAGCTATTCTCAACAACTAATAAGAGAAGATATCAGGGAGCTCACGGATATAAAATCCATAAGCGATATGGAGACGCTTTATCTGCTCCTGCCTTCTAAGATTGGCAGTCCTATTTCTGTACCATCCCTTGCGAGCACCCTGCATGCGTCATATAATGCGGTTAAAAACTGGCTGTCTGTCTTTGAAAGGTTTTTCCTCGTTTTCAGTATTTCTCCATGGACAGGTAAGATCGCCCGGGCAATTCAGAAAGAGCGTAAAATCTATTTGTGGGATACTCCACGGATAAATGATACGGGCGCAAGGTTTGAAAATATGATGGCTATCGAGTTATGGCGGGCTGTCACATCATGGAATGATATGGGTTATGGCAGTTTCTCCCTCCATTTTATTAAAAACAAGGAGCAGCAGGAAGTAGATTTTCTCATTGCAAAAGAACACGAGCCTTTTCTTTTGATAGAGGCAAAACTTTCCGATAGGCAGCCAACAGTTGCGTTGAAAAAATTTCAACAGTTATTAAACATCCCGGCAGTTCAACTTATAAACGAAGGCGATACCTACCAGATATTGTCAAACGGGAGTCAATCAATCCTTATTGCCCCGGCATACCAGTGGCTTTCCCGTCTGCCTTAGTATGTATATAATTTTATTGCAAAATGCCCTTTACTGGGGGAAAATAATGATGGGGGTTGCATAAAAAGTAAATGCCACGCATATTCGATAACATAGACAATCATTTATTGCCTGCCCTTCAGGAGACGATTCGGCTATCCAACAAAGCAGATTTTTGCGTTGGCTATTTTAATCTCAGGGGCTGGAGTAAAGCATGCAAAGCGTATGTGATGTTGAATAAGAAATGATACTCAGCGAATCTGACACCAGAGCTAAACTGATTGATCCTGCTATTCACATTCGTGGATGGACAGAGGACCTTATCCGCCGGGAGGAGACCGCCGGGGCAATCGAAATTATCGAGGGCAGGCCGCGCAAGCGGGCTAAGGGACGTGTGGATTATATCCTCAGGGTCAAAGTGAACATTGACACGCAGCCGGTAGCAGTAGCGCTCATCGAGGCAAAAGCAGAGCAACTTCCACCCACTCATGGACTCGAACAGGCAAAGCTTTATGCTGATTGCAGACGGCTCAATGTTCCCTTCGTCTTTTCAAGTAATGGCCACCTCTTTGTTGAGTATGACAGATTCACAGGGCTTACCGGCTCTCCCAGGGTTTTAAGTGAGTTCCCGACACCAGGAGACCTTCGTTCCCGTTATGAAAATGGGATGGGGTTCAACCTCTCTGATTCTATAGCCAGACCTCTGCTCGCACGTTATGTGGGTGGTGAAGCAACCCGCCGTTACTTCCAGGATGCTGCCATTCGGGCGGTTCTTGAGAAAATTGCACGTTGTGAGAAGACAGGTGAACCCAGACGAGCCCTTCTCTCACTCGCAACAGGTGCGGGAAAAACCTTTATTGCCGTCCATCTCCTCAAACGTATTGCCGATGCAGGTCAACTCCGACGTGCCCTCTTTGTGTGCGACCGCGATGAACTCCGTAGCCAGGCTCTTGGTGCTTTTCAAAATGTATTTGGCTCCGATGCTGCAGAGGTGTATAAGGACACGGATGGTCAGAACCATGCGAGAAATGCCCGAATCCATATCGCCACCTATCAGACCCTTGATGTGGATACAGAAGATGGGACAGCTAACTTTCTCACAACGTTCTACCCGGAAAATTACTTCAGCCACATCATTATTGATGAGTGCCATCGCTCCGCATGGGGAAAATGGTCCCAGGTTCTTACCCGGAATCCCAATGCTGTGCAAATAGGTCTTACCGCTACACCCCGTCAACTTGAGCTTACCGAGAAGACAAAAGAGGTCCTTGCCGATGCTCAGATTTCTGCAGATAACCTCAAGCATTTTGGAGACCCTGTTTATGAATACGACATGAGCCAGGGAATCGAGGATGGATATCTCGCTGCCTGTGAAATTGATAGATTTGATCTGTTCCATGATAATAAACAGGTCAATGAACGGGTATCCGGTGTTAAACGTGAAGACCTTGAGGGTAAACTGGTAAAAGATGCAGATACCGGTGAGGAATTGACCCTCATTGATATGAAGGAAAAGTATACAGCACCGGAGCTCGACGATAAACTCCTCATGCCTGACAGGGTAAAGGCCATGGCACAGGATTTTTTCAATTATCTCCTCGCAACCGGTGGTCCTGAACAGAAAACCATTATCTTTTGTGCCCGTGACCGCCACGCAGATGACGTGGCAAGCGCCATGAACAATCTCTATGCGAAATGGTGTAAAGACAACAACAGACCCATTCTGAAATATTATGCCTTTAAATGCACCGCCAGCGTAGGGGGCGCTAACTATCTTGCAGATTTGCGGGGTGCTTCCCGTTCCCATTTCATTGCCACGACCGTGGAACTCCTCACCACCGGAGTGGATGTTCCTGTTGTCCAGAATATTGTCTTTTTCAAATACGTCCGTTCACCCATTGCCTTTTACCAGATGATAGGCAGGGGGACAAGATTACATGCCCCAACAGGAAAGCTCATGTTCCGGGTGTATGATTACACAGATGCAACCCGTCTCTTTGGAGAGACCTTTAAAACAAAATGGAGACCTAAGGCAGGACCGAGAGGTCCGGGGCCGGAGCCACCTCCTCCTGAACCGACCATTATCGTGGAAGGTTTTGATATACGCATCACCGATGCAGGGCGCTATATCGTAACCCAATCAGAGGGAAAGGCAGTTCCTGTCACCATAGAAGAATACAAAGAAAGGCTGGCAGCGAGACTGGTTGAGGAAGCCCCTACCCTTGAAGCATTCCGGTCACGCTGGATTGTGCCACCCGAGAGAAGGGAACTTTTAGGGCAGATGCCGGATGCGGGCCGTTCACCCATATTGATTCAAAAACTTGAAGAGATGGATGATTTCGACCTCTACGACGTGCTCGCAGAATTAGGTTACGGCATGAACCCGAAAACAAGGGTTGAGCGTGCTGAAGCCTTTGGGTATAAGAATAGGTCCTGGTTAATTGGTTTGCCTCACACAACCTCAGCTACCCTGAGGGCAATCGCATCTCAGTTTGCCAACGCAGGGACAGACAGCCTCGAAAATCCCCATATCTTCCAGACGCCTGAAGTTGTCAAAGCCGGCGGCCTTGCCGCTTTAAAAGTACTTGGAAAACCCGCTGACATTCTCCTTCAAACAAAGGAAAGGATATTCAAGGCATGAATGATAATAAAGAAGGGTTCAAGGGTTCAAGGGTTTCAGAGTTTAAGGGTTCAAAGGCGGATAAGTTCGAAGATTTGCACGTGTATGGTCAGGCAAGAAATCTCACCAATAAGATATATGAAATAACCAAATCTGCCTCATTCTCAAGAGATTATGGACTCGTTGATCAGATCCGCCGTGCCTCTGTTTCAATCTTGTCCAATATTGCTGAGGGTTTTGAGCGTGGAACGAACGCTGAGTTTATCCATTTCCTTTTCATCGCCAAAGGTTCCTGCGGAGAAGTAAGGGCGCAGCTTTCAATAGCCTTCGATCAGAAATATATTGATGAAAATATTTACAAGAGCCTTGTTGACCAATGTCGTCGCATAAGCGCAATGCTCAATAACCTTATAGATTACTTAAAAGGTTCCAGATTCAAGGGTTCAAAGTTTAAAAGTCCGCAAACAAAAAGCGTGACGGAAGAGATAAATGAAATGATGGAAGAGATAAGGAGGGGGGAATAAAGATGGTAAAAAATATGGTTCAAGGGTTAATAAATATGGTTCAAGGGTTCAAGAGTTTCAGAGTTTAAGGGTTTATTTAGGAACTGCTTAATATGCTTCTACCTTTTCTAATTAATACTTTTCAGAGGTTTTTTATATATCCTTCCCTTGAACTATCTTTCCCTTCCCTTGAACTATCTTTACCATCTTCCCTTGAACCCTTGAACCCTTTAACTTTTGAACTATCTTTGCCCTCCCTTGAACTCTTGAACCCTGCAACTCTTGAACCGCCTTTATCCCCCTCCCTTGAACTCTTGAACCCTGAAACTTTTGAACTATCTTTATCATCCCTGGAGATAGGATGAACGAAAAACATAAATTGCCTGAGGGGTGGAAGTGGGTGAATTTGGGGGAGGTAATTGCAGATGCACAGTCAGGATTTGCAATTGGCGAACGTGACCCAAATGGCGTCATACAGCTCCGCATGAACAATGTGGATACACGTGGTCGTTTGAATTGGAGCGAATTTATCCGTGTTCCCGCTTCGCAAGATGATATCGAGAAGTATCGTCTATTGCCGGGTGACGTTGTTTTCAACAACACCAATAGCACCGAATTGGTTGGCAAGAGCGCGCAGTTTATGGCCCATGATGAGCCGATTGTCTACAGTAACCATTTTACACGCATACGGACTTTAGCAGAACATTTGGATTCAAGTTACCTATCATCATGGCTACTGCATCAATGGCAAGTGAGAGTATTTGAGAACTTGTGCAATCGTTGGATTGGTCAAAGTGCGGTAAAAAACGACAAATTGCTCGCCCTTGAAATCCCCCTCCCACCCCTTCCTGAACAAAAGCGGATTGCGGCGATATTGAATGAGCAGATGGAGGCGGTGCAAAAGGCACGGGAAGCAACACAAGCCCAGTTGGAAGCTGCCAAATCCCTTCCCGCTGCCTATCTGCGGCAGGTATTCCCTCGACCAGGTGAAGAACTGCCGGAAGGCTGGCGATGGGTGAAGTTGGGGGAGTTGTGCGAAAAAAATACGGGCACACGTGACCCCCGAATGAAACCAGATAAGTCTTTCCTATACGTGGATATAACAAGCGTAGACAATATAAAAAAAGCTATTGGAACAACTAAAATTATCCAGGGAAGGGACTCGCCAAGCCGTGCCCGGAAAGTCATTTATGAGCGGGATGTTATCATCTCGACCACTCGCCCCAACCTAAATGCGGTTGCTATTGTTCCCTCGTATCTTGACAATCAAATTTGTAGTACAGGATTCTGTGTGTTAAGGACTACCAGTGAGTTGGATTGTGACTACCTGTTTTTATTTGTCAAAAGTACGCAGTTTATTAAGAATCTTTCAAGATTGGTTACTGGAGCTTTGTATCCTGCAGTCACGGACAAACAGGTGTTTTCCGATTTGATCCCCCTCCCGCCCCTCTCTGAGCAGAAACGGATTGCGGCGATATTGAATGAGCAGATGGAGGCGGTGGGGAAAGTGCGGACGGCGGTGGAAGGACAGCTGGAGCACATTAACACCCTGCCTGCTTCGCTCTTGCGGCGGGCATTTAGCGGGGCATTACAATGACTATTAAATTTCATCCACATGCACTGGAAAGGATTAAAGAACGAGGGACAAATAAAGATGAGATAATAAGCACCATTAAGGGAGGGGAAGAATTTTCTGCAAAATTTGGAAGAACAGGCTATAGACGGAATTTCCCTTTTAAAACCATGTGGAAAGGAAAAAGATACAACACAAAACAAGTTGAGGCATATACAGTGAAAGAAAATAAGGATTGGATTGTTGTGACAGTTATTGTAAAATATTTCTAAGAGGTGCGGCTATGAGAATAAGCTACGATCCGAGATATAACATAGCATACATAAAACTTAGAGAAAAAATCGCTCAAGTAGAAACCATCCATATAAGCGATGAGCTTAATATTGACATTCTGCCTGACGGAACGGTGTATGGCATTGAACTCCTGAATGCCAATGAACAACTGGAAATTGAAAAAGAAAAAGCATTTACCTTTCAGGATGAATCAACTGGCAAAAAGCTCAGGTTGCCCATCCTGTCTATTCGTTGACATTAAGCATGGCAAAGGCGAACAATAACAATCGCAAGCTCGCCACCCAGCAGTCCGTGAATGCCGTCATCAAGAACATCTGTGACATCATGCGGAGGTCGAACTGTGCCGGCGCTTTACAGTATGTCCCGGAACTCACCTGGATTCTTTTCCTGAGAATCCTCGATGAACATGAGATGAGGGAGATGGAAGAAGCAGAAGCAGTGGGGTATGATTACACCCCGTCACTTGTTGCACCGTATCGCTGGCAGGACTGGGCAGCGCCGGAAGGGATAAAAAGGAAGAAGCTTCAGGATGGCACCCTCGGAGCATATTTTCAATTCGTAAATAATGAGTTGATCCCATATCTGAGAGAACTTAAAAACCACCCAAATGCAACGCCACGCCAGAAGGTCATAAGTGAAATCATGTCCGGTATCGAACGGACACGGATAGATACAGAAAGGAATTTGCTCGATGTCCTCGACAAGGTAAATGAGATAAGCGCTGAGAATGTGGACACCACCCATGTATTCACCCTCTCGCAGGTCTATGAGGGACTCCTTCTCAAGATGGGGGAGAAAGGCAACGACGGTGGACAGTTCTTCACACCACGGGAGATTATTCGCGCAATGGTGCGTGTCATTGACCCGAAGACAGGAGAGAGTATCTACGACCCGGGATGCGGCACAGGCGGATTTCTTGCCCAATCTTATGAGCACATGGCAGGGCAAAACAATGCAAATATTACCTCCCCTGACCAACTTGAAACCTTAAAGCAGAGGACATTTTTTGGCAGGGAAAAGGATAACGCCATTTATCCTATCGCTCTGGCAAACCTCGTTCTCCATGGCATTGATGAGCCCCACATCTGGCATGGAAATACCCTGACAGGCGCTGAAACATACGGAGGGCTTTTCACGGGAGCGCCTGCTCTTTATGATATAATCCTCATGAATCCACCTTTTGGCGGCAAAGAAGGCAAAGACGCTCAGACTCGCTTTCCATACAAGACAGGTGCGACGCAGGTGCTCTTTCTTCAACACGTAATTGACAGCCTCGAACAAGAGGGAAGGTGTGGCATCGTCCTCGATGAAGGGGTGCTGTTCAGAACGAATGAAACTGCTTTTGTGCAGACGAAGCGCAAACTGCTTGATGACTGCGACCTCTGGTGCATCGTGAGTCTTCCGGGAGGCGTCTTCATGGCGGCTGGTGCAGGAGTCAAAACCAACCTTCTCTTTTTCACGAAGGGAAAGCCCACAGAAAAAATATGGTATTACGACCTCTCGGATATTAAGGTCGGAAAGAAGACCCCTTTTACCATTGATAGGTTCGGAGATTTTTTCCGGCTCCTGCCTGAGCGTGCAGATAGCGACCGGAGCTGGACAGTCACCCGTGAAGAAATTGAAGCCCGGAATTTCGATATCAAAGCAGTCAATCCGAACGCAAAGACTGATGAAGATACACGCACGCCTGAAGAACTCCTCAATATCATCGAAGCCCAGGGCATAGAAGTAGCCGAAGCTTTGGCCCAACTACGTGGGTCTCAACCGCAAAGCTAAGTCTGTCTATTTCTTCACCACGTGAATAGCGGTGGCTTTGAAAGAGAAGGGCCTATTCTTTATGAATGATGGTTCCTATTTTTTCTCTGTTGAGGGCCCGTGTGATATTTCCTTCCTCAAGGCCGTTGATTATTTGTATCTGGGTGAGGACTTCGCTGTTTTGGAGAATCTCTAAACATGGTCGTTCGATTATCAAATCATCCTGATCCTTTGCTATCAGAGTCTTTGCGCCAATCTCCGGGATAAACTTTGCCCGTGGGTTTTTCTTGGGATCATCCGTATAAAGACCTTTCTCGTCTTTAATAAAAATGCACGTCCTGGCTCCGATCAGATCTGCAAGGATTATTGTGCCCACATCTGTCCGATGAAGAGGAATACGTCCCTTAGCAGGAGGGATAGCAAAATAGTCATAAGGGGGCATACCATGCATCACAGGGATACATCCTTGTTCAAAATAACTGGTAAGCTTGACAATCTCGTCATGTCCAATTTTAATCCCGCCGTATGGAGCAAGTAACATGGTCACAAGCAAAGCGTTCTGCTCTGATACTGAATTACCTAACTTTGCCAAAATACCTGTGGGCATGCCAAGTTCAAGCCCTATCGCATAAATATGGCGGCTTCGGGTACCGCCCCCGGTGGTTACAAGTATTTTATGGTCTTTTTTGCATTCGCTGATTTCACGAATGATTGAGGGAAGAGCCTTCACTCCCCTGTCACAGATCGATTGACCCCCAATTTTCAAAATATTCACGTCGGGGAAAAGCCTTTTCTGCGGGGCTACATCAAGGCCTTCAATAAAAGATTTACTCACGAGGCTCTCACCCATTAGCTTACTCTTGATGTGCAAACGTCGTCCATCCCGTTCCCGTATTAAAGTCATACTATCACTCTATCCTTTCAACAGTGCTTCCGAAGATGAATTACTATAGAAAATCGTTAAAGCTCAACCTTAAACTTCAACCTCATCATCTTTCTGTTTCTTTTCCCCTTTGGCAA
Organism: uncultured delta proteobacterium; assembly: GCA_903822335.1. Classification (GTDB taxonomy): domain Bacteria; phylum Desulfobacterota; class Syntrophorhabdia; order Syntrophorhabdales; family Syntrophorhabdaceae; genus CAIJOT01. The sequence continues at coordinate 14,399 of CAIJOT010000172.1, read as the reverse complement.
GCAGCACAAGTTCTGCCCCGACTGCTGCCGCAATCTGTTCAAGCTCGGTTTTGCGGAGGTGTTTTCCATAGAATTTCATGTCGACTCCTGCGATCGCAACCAGTTTAAACCGCGGTTGTTTTTTGTCTTCTCCAACCTTTATCCGTTCCCTGTAAAAAATTTTTCCTGCCATTTGATGGTCCCTCCTTTTTTTTCTTTACCCCGTTTTTTCCCAACCGTTTCCCAGAGGTTTTTTCCTTTTGGTATCACAGGAATAATTGGTTTGCCTCCCCATAATAGCGGTCTCAGCCATCCCGAAGTTTCAACAAGATCATTTTGAGCAGGGATTTGAGCATCCCGATCAATGGAAACCACCTGTATTCCTGACTGTTCCAAGCTACTCACAGAGGTGATAGCCGGGAAATCCCGCAGTCTTCTGTATTCAATAAATCTACCATACCAGCCATGGGCTGTCAACCCAACTGCTGCTGCTGCCCCTATAATCCCATCGTTCGTACCGCCATGACCGGAGAGGTGTACACCGTTGGCAGACTGAAGGGCTTCCCTTTGGGTAACAACTCTTTCGGTACATCCCAGACCAAAAGAGATCAACTGCACTAAGCCGGAATGGGAGTCTTCTAACACACAAAGGCCAGGGTCACTCCCTTCTATGAAATAAGTTTCAATATGGTGTATCGCTTTTGTAATCAAAATATCGAGAGGAAAAGAATCAGAGCACTCCACAACAGCGCATGCAGAACTATTATGAGATGTATAAGGAATTGCCTCATCTAAGAGAAGCTGCTGCCGGATGACTCCCCACAAACGACATTCTTGAGGCAATTCTTTTTCAAACCAGCGGGCAAGCTTACCAGTACCCCTATCAGCATCGACTGTATCTGTATCGTCAAAGCCTATATAAACATACATGTATCAAATCCAAAAAATATCAGTTTTCCATTCTCCATGCTATCTTTACTCTGTATTTTTTGATATTCCTTTTGTTCTTCCAATTACCCTGACAGCAGTTGCTTTAAATGAGGCTGTTATCTCTTTTCCCACCTTCAAAGAGAGGTCCCTGCAAGAATCACTTGTGATATAGGCCACCAAGGGGAAACCGCAATCGATATGTATTTTATAATAGGGACCAAGTGGAATAATCTTTCCAATGGCTCCTGAAAAAATATTCCTTTCACTGGTCAATCCTCTCGCAGAATCAAGTGAGATCACAATACTTTCAGGTCTGATAAAACAAATTACATTTTCTCCAATATTAGCATCTCCTATAGCTTCTATAGTGTGTCCAGAAATGGATGCAATAAAGGTACCAGTTCCCTTTGCTGTAACCAGTCCACTCAGAATCGTTTCAATACCTACAAAAGATGCAACAAATTCACTCATCGGGTGATTCAAAATCTCCCTGGGGGGGCCTATTTGGTGAATCATACCCCCTTTCATCACAGCAATACGGTCAGAGAGTCTGAGCGCATCCATACGGTCATGGGTGGCAAATATTGTGGTTGTCTTTGCTTTCTTCAGCACCTGTTCCAGATCATCTATCAGTGACTCACGGGTGGGAGGATCAAGTGCGGCAAAAGGCTCATCGAGAAAAAGGAGTTCCGGTTTTATGGCAAACGCCCGGGCAAGGCTTGTCCTTTGCGCCTCTCCCCCTGAAAGTGTGCGGGCAGACCGGTTGCCAATGTGGTCAATGCCAAAGAGCTTCAGGTTTTCGGTGACAATGCTTTCAACCTCTGACCGTTTGACGCCTCGAAACTCAAGACCTGACGCAACGTTCTTGAAGACAGTTGTATCAAAAAGCAGGGGCTCCTGAAAAACCATCGCCAATTTCCGTCTATACCCGTAGATAGGATATTCCCCACCTACTTTGTGGCCTCTAAAAAATATTTCCCCCTCGAAAGGTTTCAGCAAATAGCATAAGGTTTGCAGAAGGGTCGTTTTCCCTGCACCATTCGGCCCGATAAGGGACAGAACCTCACCATCATTGATTGTGAACTCGGGGACATCAAGTAAAGTTGTCCCTGCCCTCACCACCCGCAGGTTTTTTGCTTCCAGTATTGATGTAAAATTTTTCATTTATAAATTCTAAGGGTTAAATGGTTTATTAGTTGATTGGTTGAATAGCCAATATACCAATACACTCATTACCAATATACCGCCTTTATTCTTTCAGCCTTCAGCTTTCTCCTTTGAGCCTTGACGGGTTGTTGCCCGAACCAATTTCGCACGTAACAACAAAGAACATCTTTCCTGAAGGGCGACATCGAGTACGGGTTGGGTAACCCACTTATGGTACGGCAGAACGTTCCCGAAGGGACAATGTGTGCTGTCTGAGGAGGAACGACGAGTTCACGCATTGAGTGATGCCGGATCATGTAGTGGGTAATCCGCACGGAGCTTAAGCACAAAGGAAACGGTGTTCTCGAGAGGGAATTTATTTCGGCAACAACCCGTTGAGCTTTAACCCCCTCTCCCTGCTTCCTTCTTCCGTCCGGGTTCACCTCGGTCTTTCCCTCTGCTGCACGTGCGTCAGGATGAGGTTAACGAAGTATGCTAAAGCAAGAAGGATTATGCCCAATGCAATTGCTATGTCGAAGTTTCCCTTGCTCGTCTCCATGACAGTGGCAGTAGTCAGAACGCGTGTATATCCCTTGATATTACCACCTACCATGATGGATGCACCGATCTCAGAGATTACACCGCCAAATCCTGCCATTACCGCGGCGAGAAGTAAAAGTCTTGCCTCTTTGATGAGCACCCAGACCATCTGTAAACGTGTTGCCCCGAGGGCAAGTATCTGAAGTCTCAGCTTTTTCGGGAGTTGTTGCATGGCAGCTACTGTAATCCCCATGACTATTGGGGTGGCAATAACCGTCTGTGCAGTAATCATGGCAGCAGGCGTATAGAGAATCCCTAAAAAACCGAGGGGTCCGCTTCTCCAGAGGAATATCGTGACAAACAGACCTACCACAACCGGGGGTAGGCCCATTCCTGTATTGATAAGACTCACAACAATCTTTTTGCCTGGAAACCCTGAAAGAGCGATTGCCGTTCCTGAAGAGATGCCTATAACCAGACTGATAAGCGTTGCAATACCAGAAACCTTTAACGAAAGAAGGGTAATACCCATCACCTCTGGGTCAATGGTTACGAGAAGCCAAAAAGCCTTTTTTATTCCTTCAAATATCAGTTCCATAGTCGCTCCTTATGCATATTAAGGTACAAGGAACAAGGTTCAAATACAAGGTTAATACAAGCTTTTTTTGCATGCAAGCCAGCCTGATGCGTGTGAACACATGGCAGAGTATATGTGTAAATGTGTGAACCAATCAACCAATTAACCAATCAACTAATAAACTAATCAACCAGACCCTCCCGCTTCCCTCTCCGCATTACCTCCCCAGCTCCTCCACCTGCTTTCCCGCATCAGGAAAAAAGAGAGGAGACCCAAATTTGTCAATCCCGAAGGTTTTGATAATGCCCTGAGACTCTTTGGAGACCATAAAATCAGCAAATGCTTTCGCGCCACCAGCATTTACCTTGGAAAATTTTGCCGGATTCACTTCAATGACATGATAGATATTGAGAAGCACTGCATCTCCCTCAGCTAATATATCAAGTCCAAGCCTTTTCTTCAACGCAAGATATGTCCCACGGTCGGCAAGGGTATATGCATTCTTTTCAGAGGCAACATTTAACGTTTGCCCCATGCCAAGGCCTGTCTGTTGATACCATTTCTCTCTTTCGTAGTTAACACCTGCAACCTTCCATATTGCCTTTTCCTTTGCGTGGGTTCCTGAGTTGTCTCCTCTTGACATAAAGAGGTTTTTCGTTGAAGCAATCTTCTTAAAAACCTCTACCGTGTCTTTCATACCTTTGACCTTGGCCGGATCTGCTGGTGGACCAACAACTATAAAATCGTTGTGCATAACAAGCCACCTATTTACCCCATAACCATCAGCAACAAGCTTTTTCTCTGCATCAGGGGAATGAACAAGCAGTACATCGGCTTCTCCCTTCTGACCCATTGCCATGGCCTGTCCGGAACCAACAGATATTGTCTTCACGAAATAACCTGTCTTCTTTTCAAAAACCGGGATAAGTACATCAAGAAGACCTGAATCCTGTGTACTCGTTGTTGTTGCCAGTATGATATTTTTGTCTGCACCGATAGCGGGCGATATTTTAAAAATCCCGCACAGTGCAATCAATAACCATACTATTACCAGGATGCCTGTTATGCGCTTCATTGTCTTTCCTCCTTTATTATGACATTTTTAATGTTGTTGTCTCCATTCCTTTGAATTGGGAAAGAAAAGAGAGCTACCATACCTGTCTTTACCAAAATCCCTGATGATGGCCTGCCCTTTATCTGGAGAGGTAAGCCATTTTACAAAGGTCATCGTGTCTTTATAGTTCACTCTATTAAACTTCTCCGGATTAACAGGGATAAGGCTTATATAGTTCAACAATGCTTCATCTTTTTCCACCAAGATAACAAGTCTAATCTCCTTTTGCAAAGAGAGACAAGTAGCTCGATCAATGACAGTATAGGCCCTCTTCTGGTCTGTATAGCGCAAGGTGGGCACATTTCCCTCTGCGCCTTTTTCATAAATGACATACCAGGAACCTGAGGGTTTAATGCCCGCCTTTTCCCATAATGCCATCTCAGCAACATGTGTTCCTGATTTATCGCCACGACTTACAAACATTGCACTTTTTTCAGAGATTCTCTTCAGAGCATCCAGGGCTTTGTTCATCCCTTTAATGTGAGCTGAGTCTTCTGGGGGACCTACAATCACAAAATCGTTATACATGAGGTCAACTCTTTCTATTCCAAATCCTTCTTTCACAAATTTCTCTTCCAGCGATTTTGCGTGCACCATCACAAGGTCTACGCTACCTTTTCGGGCAATATCCATGGCTGCTCCTGTCCCTGCACCAACATGCCGAACACGAATACCTGTTTCCTTCTCGAATTGATTTTCTAAAACATCAACAATACCTGAATCAATGGGGCCGATTGTGCTTGCTAAAAGAATATAATGATCAGCTTCAGCCCTGCATAGAAATGGAGACAGAAAAAACAAGCAACACAATCCAACCAAAAACCAATGCTTCATAGAGAACCTCCTTTAAATTCATCCTTTACAAGGGTATAGTATAAAAATATATGCGTGGAAAATCAAGAATATAAGTATCTAAACTTACTAATTGTCACCAATTATTACTAATAATCGCTTTAATTCAAACTTGAAAAAGTCTTTGTTTTTCTATATACTGTTCATATATGGAGATCATATCAACCAGGGAATTATCCAAGTATTTAAAGATAAACGAAAAAAAGATATATAAGCTTGTTCAGGAATCAAAAATACCCCATATCAAGATTGGCGGTAAAATTGCATTTACAAAAGAGATTATAGACAGGTGGATATTAGAAAATACTGCGAGGGAACAACACATCTACATCGCCGGTAGTGATGATGTCCTGCTCAGGAGAATCATTGATATTTATAACAGTAAAAACACAGGCATAGCCTTTTATGCACCAATTGGAAGCATAAATGGGTTAAAAATGTTGCAAAACAATTCCGCCACGATATCGTGCGTCCATATTCTTGATATTGAAAAAAAAGAATATAACCTGTCGTATCTTGATAGATACCTCGGCAAAGATGATTATGTAGTAATTCATCTGTTTCTGAGAGAACAGGGTATTTACCTGCAAAAGAATAACCCTAAAGAGATTCACAGCCTTGAGGATATTGCCACCAAAGGTGTAACCTTTATCAACAGAAACCAGGGATCAGGGACAAGGCTGCTCCTTGATTTCCTGTTAAGTGAGAAGCATATGGATGCGTCCGCAATCAATGGTTATAATGCTGAAGTGGAATCTCACTTACACGCAGGCCTCAATGTATTGAAAGGTGAAGCAGATAGTGCATTTGGTATCCAGCATATAGCCTATATACTTGGCCTGGACTTCATCCCGCTCTTTAACGAGAGATTTGATATGGTTATTTCAAAAGCTCACTTTTACAGTAATCAGGTCAAAACATTTTTAACATTTTTTGAACAACCAGCGCTTGTAAACCACATAAGGGATTTTACAGGTTATGATACAACAAAAACAGGAAACATTATCAGCACGGATGTATGAAGAAATTAAAAAAAGAATATACAGCCTTTTCATCAGCAAAAGTGTACAGATAGACATAAACCGCAGCATAGAATACGCAAACTTTTGTTGTCTTAAGATTATGTGTTATCCTGCAAAAGGGGTCACGCTTATCACCGGAAAATTTTCAGATGACCTCCACGAAACGCCTCTCATCGCCCATGAATACGGTCACCTCTTACACTATGAATCCCTTTCCAGAGAAGAAGCTGAAACAACATACTGCACTATATTAGCCTCTAATCATATAGGCCTGGAAAATATCTCTGTAGAAGGGAAAAACATGATAATATCCGTTGAGAAAAAGGCATCTGAACATGCCCTAACTTTACTACAGGATATATCGGATGAGGAAACAATTATGATAGCAAAGGATACATATAACCAGTGGATACAGGGATATTTTAAAAAGGCAAAGCTGCAGGAAACGGAAAGCCTCTTTCTGTGAAACAACCATCACCAGCATACAAAACACGTGTAGAAATCCTCGTAGAAAAAGGCATCGAAGAACTGTTGCCGGAAGAACTATATGCGCTCTCAAACTCCGGTATATGGATAGAGGAAAAGGGCAGCAATGTCCTGATAAAATGCTATCCTGAAAATATTAAAATGTTTCTGGACACCCTTAACCAATTGAAGATACCTGTTGTTGGGGTAGATATGGTAAAAGAAGAGTTGCAGGACTATGCAGAACTGACCAGGAAATATTTCAGGCCAATAAAAATCGAGGATGTGACAATCGTAGCCCCATGGAATAAAAGGCAACAGGATAGACAATATATTATCATTGAACCAGGCATGGCCTTTGGAACAGGCAGACATGAATCAACAAAACTCATGTTAAAGCTGATGAGGCTCATAGACATGAAAGGTAAACGGGTTCTCGATATGGGTTGCGGCTCAGGTATACTCTCATTGTATGCACGCCTTCTCGGTGCGAGGAAGATCATGGCTGTGGATAATGATACTGACACTATTCTCTCTGCAAGAAAGAACTTATCATTCAATCAAGCTTATAACATAGAACTCGCCTGCACTGACCTCCAGAACATCAGAGGCATCTATGATATTGCGCTGGCAAACCTTGATATCACAACCTTTAGTAATTATTCAGAAAAAATATCAAGCCTTGTTGCAAAGGATGGACATCTCATTATCTCCGGCATTCTGGGACGAGATAAAAAACGTGTAATCCCTGTGTTTCGTCCTTTCGTCCCTGTCCAGATAACACACAAAAATTCCTGGAAAGGCATTGTATTCAAGCAGCATTAAGAAAGAATTCCTCACTGCCCCACATTGCGGTACTCTACGAAAACGTTTAGTAAGTAAGGAATCCTAAATAAAAAATGATGATAAAAACATCGTCTTAGAGTTACCCCATCAAACCAGAAACCTTATTCTGAACGATGAGTGTCCTGTAACAACAGGAGCTACTTCAAATTATTTTCTTGCTTTTTTACAAATACAATGATAAATAAAAAAATATAATAATAACAAATTATTACTAATAAGGACTAATATGACCTATATTGTCATAATAATTACCAATAGATATTCAAATAACTGAGCTTAGGAAAGATCATAATGATTGCAATTATAAAAATATTACTAAGACGACTTGCATGGTTAAAAAAAAGTTAACCAGGAATTCATATTTTCTTAATACTACTTTCACAATAGGGGGCTATTCTAAATCCATAAAGTAAGGTGTAATGAAATGAATAAAAATTTTAAAAGGAGGTAAGAATGAAGAAGTTTGTTGTTATTGTGGTTGCTTTGTTTCTCGCAATACCTACTATTACCTATGCAGGTAGTGTGACAAGCAGGTATGATGTAGCAATCGGTGGTTATATAGGAATCGATTTTGGCTGGATTGATCAACTTCAGGGTGGTGACTATACAACCGCTACAAGAGACAGTTACATGGGTACCCAGGTAAGAGGCAGTAGCAAAGGAAACTTTTATGCCTCTGGAGCCAATTCACGATTAAATTTTCTTGTCAAAGGTCCAGATGGGTGGGGTGCAAAAACTTCTGCCTTTATCGAAGGTGATTTCAGAGGTATCACAGGGACACCAAGGGCTCAGGTTACAAACTATGGTACTGCAGGAGTTACCACAACCGGCGGAACATTTTCGTTGAGACATGCATTTATGAAGATGGACTGGCCAAAGACATCCCTCACGATAGGTCATACATGGCAGAGGTGGGGATATATGCCTACCTATTCGAATATACTTCTTAGCTATAATGGACTTAGTCCATTTTTAAGGGGTACAAGGCAACCGCAAATCTCTATCAATCAAAACCTAACCAAGGATTTGTCAATATTTCTTGGTATATTTTCACCGACGGACACGCTTGGAAATCCAACTAATGCAACAGTGGCTGACCAGTTTTCTGCGAGTCAAATGCCATTTATAGAATATGAAGTTGCATACCAGACTGATAAGTTGGGAAAGATAGGCCCCTGGGATATGCGGCTTGCTATCGGAGGCTTTACAGGGAAGTCGAAACATATATACGCAAACCCGGCTAACACCGGATATGGCGGTCAGGATGTAAAATCGTGGGGAGTGAACGTGAAAGGCTTCCTTCCAATTATAGCTGAAAAGTCTGGGAACAAAACTGGTGCATTATCAATTTCAGGTAATGCCTTTACGGGGCAGAACCTCGGATGGTATCTTGGCAGCAGCTATGTTGCTCCATATGACAATGACGCTACAGCACTTTTTAATTACAGCAATCCAGTCGTAACAGGCGGCTGGATTCAGGGAACATACTTTATCACAGATAAACTCTTTGCGACTGCCTGGTGGGGCCAGTTCAGGTATAATTTCAGCGATGCATATAGGAGAGCCGCAGGTTTTGGCGGTACAAACAGCGTTCAATACTTATCTCACATGATTTTTAACCTCTCATATGATGTAAATCCTGCGGTAAGGTTCGGTGCAGAGTATGCACGCATACATACTGCATACGCAGGATTTACAACCGGAGCAGCAGCAACTGGACTACCTGCTGCTGGCGTTGTTGGAAGACAGGGGCATGCCAATGCCTTCAGAGTTGGTGCTTGGTACTTTTTCTAAGAGATCGTGAAGTATAAAAAGGGGGGCACTTTGCCCCCCTTTTTTTTGTATTCATTGACAATAACAGGGACATTAAGTAATATAAGAACATGATCGAACGGTATACGTTAAAAAGAATGGCGCAGATATGGGGGGAGGAGAATAAATTCAGGAAATGGCTTGAAATAGAAATAGCCATCTGTGAAGCCTATGCTAAACTCTCCGTTATCCCAAAAAAAGACATAAAAACCATTAAAGAAAAAGCAAACTTCAATGTCAACAGAATACTTGAGATTGAAAAGAGAACCAAACATGATGTGGTAGCTTTTATAGAGTGTGTTTCAGAGTTTGTAGGCCCCTCTTCCAAATACATCCATATGGGCGTTACATCCTCTGATATACTTGACACGTCCTTTGCCTGCCTTCTGAAAGAAGCTTCAGATATTTTAATAGAAGACATTATAAACCTCATGGTTGTTTTCAAGGAAAAAGCCTATCAATACAAACTCACACCCATGATAGGGAGAACCCACGGCATACACGCTGAACCTATTACCTTTGGTCTTAAGATGGCTCATTTTTATGATGAAATGAGAAGGAACATTGAACGGCTGAAGGCGGCAAAGGAACGCATCAGCTACGGGAAGATTGCCGGCGCTGTAGGAACTTTTGCCCATGTACAGCCTTCTATAGAAGCATATGTATGCAAAAAGATGGGATTGAAACCAGCTCCCATATCCACACAGATCATACCCCGCGATTACCATGCTGAATTCTTTACAACCTTATCCATCATAGGTTCATCAGTAGAAAAGATGGCGTTAGAGATAAGAAACCTCCAGAAAACAGAGGTGGGTGAAGCAGAGGAGTTCTTCCAGAAAGGACAGACCGGTTCATCAGCGATGCCTCATAAGAGAAACCCGATTGCATCAGAGAACCTCTGCGGACTCGCACGGCTTATGCGTGGATATGCCCTGTCTGCACTTGAAAATATCCCCCTATGGCACGAAAGGGACATCAGCCACTCTTCCGTAGAGAGGGTTATCGCACCTGATGCAACAATTGTCCTTGACTATATGCTTGAGCAATTAAAGAACATGTATAAAAACCTCATCGTATATCCTGAGAGGATGCTCGCGAATATGGATATGTCGAAAGGACTCCACCACTCAGAGGCAATTATGCTCAGCCTCATCAAGAAAGGTCTCACAAGACAGGAAGCATATAAGCTCACCCAGAACATTGCAATGATGTGCTATGAGAGGAAGCTCGATTTTACCCAGGAACTAAAGAAAGATAAGGAAATCGGGCAGTATCTTAGCAAGAAAGAAATAGCAAGCATAACTAACAATGAACATTATTTCAAATACATAGATACAATATTCGACAGGGTATTTGCTTAATCCCTTAGCCCATTCACTTCTATCATTGCTTGATCGAGTGTTATACGGTATTAGGTATTACTTAGTGCGGCGGAGTTTTATCTTAACCAGGTTTGTCCTGTCCATACATTCCAGTTCAACCACATCAGGACTACCCCATTCTTTGGGAAACCCTCCTCCGAACTGGAGCATAATGATATATGGGAATATGTCATGATAGAAAAACCCACAGAGACCTGCTGTATTATGTCCGCTCAGGTCAAATATATCACCCACCTTATGACCCCAGCTACAATTCCCCTTTACCGCAAGTATCTCTCCTTCAACCTTAAACCCTACCTTTGGCTTTTCCTTCTTTGCCATTTTTTCCCCTCCAGACTATTGTTTTGCCGCTGCCTCCACGTACTTCATCCTTAAATCATAAAGCACATGGTCAATCAGCCTCTCCTCGTCCTGAGTAAGATTACCTTTTGTCTTTTCTTTCAACATTTCAATGAGGCTGATGGTCTGTTTGGCGAGGGGAAGATTAACCTGCTTCTGATTGGTTAGCGGATCAGGCAATTCCCCCATATTCAAAAGCACGGATGTTGTTAAAGACAGAATGAAGGTAGAAAATGTTAATTCCTCTTCCATAGTATCCCCCTAAAGCAATGTATCAAGTTTTGCCGGTAAAAAAAATACGTTCTCGTTCCTCTTTACCTGGTACAAAATGTAGTTCCTTTTTAACCCTTCTACTATAAAGGAATCAAAGTCCTTCTTATTTAAAATCACATTATTGTTAATCTTAATGATTACATCACCTGCACGCAAACCACATCTTTCCCCTAAACCACCACTATGGACCTTTGTCACTACTGCTCCGTCCTTTTCTTTTAACTTGAATTTTAACTTTGGATACCCTTTAATATCTGATATTCTGATGCTACATAGCCCTTCATCTACAGGTGATGGTACATATTGCTCTATATCCTTAATATCAACATTCACCAGGTATGTTTTTGGACCCCTCCGTATCTTAAACTGGACTGCACTGTTAGGCGCAATACCTCTTAAAATACTGTGAAGCTTCATGCCTTCCTTTATCTTTTTTTTATTTAACTCAATAATCCTATCGCCAACCTTTATCGTGTAGCGTTCTGCAGGGCTTCCCGGTATTACCCTGTTCACATAGAGATAGAGACCTTTTTCATCCTTCCTTCTTTCAATGAAAAGTCCGAAGATTGGCCTTTTTACGCCACTCTCAAGAAATTCAGAGAGCATATTCATCACATCTTCTATTGGGATTGCAAATCCTATACCTTTGCCCTCACCGTATATTGCAGTAACAATGCCGAGAGGATTCCCATCAATATCTAAAAGAGCGCCGCCACTGTTACCGGGATTTATGGCTGCATCTGTCTGAATCAGATTTGCATATACCTTGTTATCAATCCTCAAATTCCTTCCCAGAGCACTTACAACTCCTACTGTTACAGAGCTTGATAAACCATAGGGATTACCGATAACTATGGCTCTTTCACCAACCTTTATAGTCCTTTTTTTTGTAACTTTTAAATATGGAAGTTCGACCTTATCTACCACCTTTAAAAGCGCTATATCAAACTCAGGATCACTACCAAGCACATAGGCATCGTATTCTTTGCCATTGATGAATTTCACCCTTATATTGATTGCCCTTGAAATGAGATGTTCATTCGTAACAATGATTCCCCTTGGATCTATTACAACACCGGAACCAATATTTTCAAACGTCTCTTCCTCTGCTTCCTCACCAGCAATATATTTCTTAAAAAATGTTGTCTTTTTATCTTCACCGGTTTCTTTGGACCATTCCTCTGTTTTTATGTTAACGATTGCCTTGCTTGCCATTTCCACAACCTCAACAATCTTATCTTCTTTTGCATTGAGGGCGGTAGGCTGGAAGAAAAGAAAAGTAAATACAAAAGTAAAAAGCAGAAGGTGAAAGGTGAAAGGTGAAAAATTCAAACCTTTATTTGTTTTAATTTCTGTCTTCTGACTTCTGTATTCTATATTTTTTGTGCTGATTTGTTCCTTTAAATCATTCACTATTCACTTTTCACTATACATTATTCGCTGCTTTTAATACCAGTCGTCTTCCACTACTTTTCTCTTCTTTAACACCTTTTTTACGGAATCGAGGATGATATTGGCAATCTCATCCTTACTCAGTATAGGCACATGCTTCATGCTACCAGATTTATCTATGATTGTTACTTCATTATTGTCGGAACCAAATCCGATACCGCTCTGTGCCACATTATTTGCAATAATTAAATCCAGGTGCTTCTTTTTTAACTTCTCTATGGCGTGGTCGAATACGTTCTCTGTTTCTGCGGCAAACCCGATAAGGATTCTATTCTCCTTTACCTTTCCCAATTCTGCAAGTATATCAGGATTTTTTTCAAGTTCCAGTGAGATTGAACTGCTATCACCTTTCTTCTTTATCTTCTGACAGTTTTCATTTTTACATCTGAAATCTGCAACCGCTGCTGCTTTTATGATAATAGTACAGGGTTTATAATGCTCCATCACAGCGTCTCTCATCTCCCAGGCAGTCGTGACCTCAATAATTTCCATGTCTGTTCTGGGTGGCGGGAGGTAGGTTTTTCCTGTTATCAGTATAACCTCTGCTCCTCTTCTTCTTGCAATCTTCGCTACCGCATATCCCATCTTACCGGAAGACCTGTTCGTGATACATCTCACCGGATCAATAAATTCCATGGTCGGTCCTGCAGTTACAAGAATTCTTTCATTTACCAGGTCTTTGTCTGTGAAAATATCCTCCATTTTTTCAAGAATTTCCTCTATGGTTGGCAATCTTCCCCTTCCTGAAGTTCCACAGGCAAGATCACCACTCCCAGGTTCCATAGATTCATACCCTGCATCCTTGAGCTTCTGTAGATTTGCCTGAACCATCTTGCTTTCCCACATCTTCGTGTTCATAGAGGGCACAAAAAGAACAGGCACTGTGGTTGCCATTGCCATGGTTGTTAAAAAATCATCTGCTATTCCATTTGCTATTTTTCCAATGATATTAGCCGTTGCAGGGACTATCACCATCTGGTCTGCAATGTCTGAAAGAACAATGTGCCCGATCTTTGAACCAGAGAACAGTTGAAACATTTCATGGGCAACGGGATTGCCTGAGATTGTTTGAAATGTGAGCGGCGTAACGAATTCCATGGCATTCTTCGTCATCACAACATGGACACTTGCTCCCCTCTTTGTGAGAGCCCTTACTAATTCTGCAGTTTTAAAGGCTGCAATTCCACCTGTGATACCGATTATAATCGCTTTGTTCTTTAACATGGTAAACTTTTTATCCATAATCTATAGCCTTTTATATATTGAGACCAAGTTTCCTTATGAACCTTGTAAAAAAATTAGCTTTTGGTACATACACAGGTGAAACAATATCCAGCTTGCCAATCACCTCGTTATCCAGCTTGATTACCAGCTCACCGAGCTTCTGCCCTTCTCTCACTTCACCTTTTATCTTCTCAGGTACAACAACCTCCTTTTTTATGGTGCCCTTCTTGTCGTTCGGTATAGAAAAAACAAAATTCGCATTTGCTATACCTTTTATCTTTCTATATTTCCCGTCCTCAAGTATTATATCCTTGTCAATAACCTCACCCTTCTTCACAATGTTTAACATTTTATACTGAGAAAAATACTTTTTCAATTTTTCCATTGCAATACCGTCTCTTGTCTTGGCAGTAGGGCTTCCCATTACAACAACAATAAACCGT
>CAIJOT010000171.1 GCA_903822335.1 uncultured delta proteobacterium | reverse complement strand
TGCTTGCATGATGTCGCCCAATACGACGGCCTATTTCTCTTAAGGAAAAACCGGCAAGCTTTAAATGACTGATGACATATCCCTCGTTTTCTGTTAGATGATTGTAGGGCATGATGGGCTCCTTTTTGGAATGAGTGTTGGTCGTGCTTCACTCTACCAGAAAATCCTGTCATGCCCTGCATTTATTTCATATGGTGCACTTGCGAGTAGAATCTACCCTTCCTTGGCATAGGGATGGGGACGCCCATAAGATTATAAGATTTGAAGGACTATATGGATTGGCTACTGACAATAACCAGACAATAAAAACAAATAAATTTGCCTAATTAATACAGCGAAACGGTCATAAGGCAGCCTCTCGCTGATGGTCACGTTATGCTCTATTTTATTCCGTAATCTACAACTAACCATTATATTTCCCATGCAAGATAGGTAGGTGAAATATCGATTTTCAGTTACCCACAAAGTTTCCGGAAGAACCCAAATTTTATTGCATTCTTTCCTGACTATATGATTGTGAGATGGTGTATTGATGGCAACGTGGTATGGGATTTGAAAATTATCATTTCATGGTCTGGGGTAGAGTCCTGCTGCCTCCACAATCTCAGGAACCTTTGATTCCCACTCGATTGCCATTATATGCACACCGGCCACGCCTTTCATTTTCCTCACCCTCTCTATTGTTTCCACGCAAATCTTTATGCCTTCTTCAGCCTGTTTTTCCTTCGGGGTTTCTTTCATCCGTTCGATCAGCTCATCAGGCACATCCATGCCGGGCACCGAATTCTTCATATAGCGGGCCATCCCGATGGACTTCATCGGGGTAATACCGGCGAGGATGTATACCTTTTCATGAACACCGAGGTCACGCACCATCTCCATCCACTTTTCAAACTTTTCAATATGAAAGACAGACTGGGTCTGGACGAATTGTGCCCCTGCCTTTACCTTCTTTGCAAGCCTCATCGCCCTTATTTCAAAGGGGTCTGCAAAAGGGTTTTCTGCACAGCCAACGAACAGATCGGGTCTTCCTTCAATCTCTTCTCCACTTAAAAACTTCCCTTCCTCCGTCATCTGCCTCACGCACTGGATGAGTTGCATGGAATCTATATCAAACACATTCTTCGCTGTGGGGTGGTCTCCGAATGTCTGATGGTCTCCTGATAGACAGAGGATATTTTTGATACCCAGGGCTGCTGCACCTAAGATGTCACTCTGGATTGCAATCCTGTTTCTGTCCCTGCAGACCATTTGCATCACGGGGTCAAAACCCATCTCCTTCAATATGAGGGATGAGGAGAAACTGCTCATCCTCACGACACTCGTCTGGTTATCCGTTACATTGACAGCATCTACATGCCCTTTTAAATATGCACCTTTTTTCCTGATTACTTCGGGGTCTGCACCCCTCGGAGGACCGCATTCGGATGTAACCGCAAAGGCCCCGCTTTTTAAAACCCTTTCCAAGTTACTGCCAATACTCATATTGTTAAGTCCTCCCTCATTCTCTTTCTCGGCCCACCATCCCTGCTTGTAGACCAATCCTTCACCGGTTGAATCTCAAGGTATTTATAAAGCATATCCATCTCCTTGTACCTGTCAACAATCAGTTGCCAGGCGCAGGGGGTTTCTTTGTCTATTTCACACTTGCCATCCCGGGAACCTCCACAGGGTCCGTTGAATATACTTTTTGCACATCGTGTCACAGGGCATACGCCGAGGGTTTTATCAAGGACACAGTCACCGCATCCCTGGCACCGTTCAGTCCATACACCGTGTTTCTCTGTGACCCCATCAAAGGTTGTGTTTACTGCAGGCAGGACGATTTTATTCCTGTAGTGCTCCCCTACGAACTGGATACCGCAACCACATGCCATGGACATGACCACATCGTAATCATTGATGAAGGGCTTAAGGGCGTCAACATATTCAGGGTCACAATTTCTCTCCAATGTGAATTCTTTTATCTCAACAGGTCTCCCCTCCTTTTGTCTGAAGAGCCGTATTTCCGATGCGAGAACCGCTACCTCTTTTGTCCCGCCTGTTGCACAGACTGTGACACATTCATTACAGCCGAGCAGGAGTATCCTTGTATATGGTTTCAGCATTTCAATAATCTCTTCAAAGGGTTTTCTGTTTGCTACTATCATGATTTACTCCTCTACTTTAAATCGTTACGAGTTGCGTGTTTGAGCCCCTACTAAATGCCTGCTGCTTACTCCTTAACGCATCTTAAGGGTTCGAGGGTTCGAGTGATATTCGCTTGACCCCTTGACCCCTGTAATTTCGCTGGGTTCGGACCAATTTCCCTTATTTTTTCTGTCATCTCATGCGCTACCTCTGCAAAACGCTGCCCCTCGGCTGCCGACATAGTATACATTGCTACCCTGTTTCCTCCTATACCGCACTCGTCAAGGATCTGTTTCACATACTCAACCCGTTTCTTAGCCCTCATATTACCCACTAAATAGTGGCAATCCCCCTCAAGACACCCCGCGAGGTATACCCCGTCAGCACCACTCTCAAAAGCCTTCAATATATGGATAATATCCACCCTGCCGGTACAGGGAACCTTCATAATTTTTACATTCGTCGGGTAGGAGAGCCTCATCGAACCTGCCAGGTCCGCAGCCGTATACCCTCAGAACTCACAACAAAAGGCTATGATTTCCGGTTCAAAATGTTCCATCTCAATCCCCACACAATGCTTTTATCTTCTCCACTATCTGGATGTCCCTGTAATGCATCAGGTCTATTGCCTTTGCAGGGCATTCAGCGGCACAGGAACCACATCCTTTGCATTTACTGATATCTATCTCTGCCTCTCCCTGTTCATTGATAACAGGCACGGAGTAGGGGCACACCCTCACACAGGTGAGGCAGGCTGCACACTTATCTCCCTCTACATGGGCAACGACACCGCCAACAGCTATCCTGTCCTTTGAAAGTATTGTGATTGCCCGTGCTACAGCACCTTCTGCCTGGGTAATGCTTTCCAGTATATTCTTTGGTGAATGGGCAAGGCCGCAGAGAAACATGCCGTCTGAAGCAAAATCAACAGGCCGTAACTTCATGTGGGCTTCAAGGAAGAAACCCTCGTTTGTCCTCGGTACTTTGAGAAGGGTTGCGAGGTCTTTGTTCTCCCTCGGTATCACCGCGCTGCTCAATGCAACAAAGTCTGTCCTGAACATAATCTGCTCCATGATTGAAGGGTCATAGCAGGTCATATATAACGAACCGTCTCTCTTTTCGAGGGCAGGAGGAGTGGACGCATCAAACCGTATAAATCTCACCCCGAGTCTTCTTGCCTTGAGATAGTATTTCTCCAGGAACCCGTAAGTCCTGATATCCCTGTAGAGAATAACCACATCAACATCGGGTCTTTCTTCCTTGAGCATTATCCCGTTCTTGACGGCAGTTGAGCAGCAGACTCTTCCACAGTATGGACGTTCCTCATTTCGGGAACCGACGCACTGCACCATCACGAGCCTTTCAAAGGGTGGCAGCGTCCCATCCATAATCCTCTTCTCCAGTTCCATCTGCGTCATAACCCTGCCATCTTCACCGTAACTGTATAGACCATAGGGCTTCAATTCTTCAGCCCCTGTGGCAAGGACAATGATGCCGTGTTCTATCTTTTTGTATGTTTTTTCATGTCCTGTTGATATGCCTGTCTCAAAATTCCCCTTGAAGCCTGCATGGTCCACAACCGTTGCATGCGTTTCCACATGTATGAGGGGATGACTGACCACCTTCTCCAGGATTTCTTGCAGGAACTCCTGGACATCCAGTCCATCGAGGGTGTGGTATACGTGCCGCAGATTTCCTCCAAGCACACCTTCCTTTTCTATGAGAAATACCTCGAAGTTCTGATTTGCAAACTTTAATGCAGCTATCATGCCGGCAAGACCACCACCAACCACAAGTGCCCTTTTGTTCACATCAACCATGACTTCCCTGAGGGGTTTTATATAGTTGGCGTTCATAACCGCCATCCTCACAAGGGTCTTTGCCTTTTCTGTGGCATTATCCTTGTCGTGCATGTGCACCCATGAACACTGGTCTCTGATGTTTGCCATTTCAAAGAGGTATTTATTCAATCCTGCTTCCCGTATGGTTGCCCTGAAAAGAGGTTCATGGGTTCTCGGTGAACATGCCGCAACGACAACCCTGTTCAGGTGATGTTCCTCTATCATTTTTTTCATCTTCTCCTGTGTATCCTGAGAGCAGGTGAAGAGGTTCTCGTCTGACAGCACGACATTCGGAAGATCCTTGGCATATTCCTGCACCTCCGGCACATTCACTACACCACCGATGTTGATACCGCAATTACAGACAAATACACCAATACGGGGTGCCTCACCATCCACTTCCTTCTCTTCCGGTAGCTCTTGAATCACAAGGTCTTTGCCTCGCACATCAGAGATGATGGAAGCAGCCTCACATGCTGCTCCGCTTGCCTGTGTCACTGTCTCAGGGATATCCTTCGGTGATTCGCAGGCACCACTCACGTAAATCCCTGCCCTTGACGTGAGGAGAGAATTTTTCTGGTTGGCCTTGATGAACCCATATTCGTTCAGTTCAATATTGAGTGTGTGTGCGAGCTTCGACAGGTGCTTTGAAGGCCGAAGCCCCACAGAGAGTACCATCATGTCGAACCTTTCAGTCCGTACCTCACCATTTTCATCAATGAAAACAACTTCCACATCCTTTGTCTTTGAATCTTCGAGGATTCTTGACACAAGAGACTTGACATACCTTACCCCGTATTCTCCCCTTGCCCTCTCGTAATAATGGTCGAAGCCCTTCCCGAAGGCACGTATGTCCATGTAAAAGATTGTTGGCTCTATGTCGTTTTGGTGTTCCTTTGCAACGATTGCCTCTTTTGTCGTATACATACAGCAGACAGAGGAACAATACTCATTGACCTTATCCCTGCTCCCCACACATTGAATAAAACCTATTTTTCTCGGTATCTTCCCGTCGGAAGGCCTCATAATAACACTTCCCGTAGGACCTGTGGCGGAGAGAATCCGTTCAAATTCAACGCTGGTCACTACATTCTGATACATACCATAACCGAGTTCCTTCTTTTCATGGGCATCATAGGCATCGAATCCGCTTGCGATAATGATGCTTCCTATCTCAATCCTTTCTTCGGTGGGTTCCTGGAGATAATCAATCGCACCGGGTTTACAGAATTCTTCACATATCTTGCACCCAACGCATCTCCTGCAGTTAAGACACCGCTCAGCCTCTTCCTTCGCATCTTTTTCATTGAGCGTGAGGTAGACCTCCTTGAAGTCTGTCCTCCCGCCTACCGGTATTGTTTGAATTTCAACACGTGCCTTTTTCTCAATGAAGGGGGGTACGTCTTCAACAAGTTCATCTTCCTTCGCCAGCCTCCCCTCCTTCAGGTCCCTTCCTTCAAGAAAACGCATGATTGACTCTGCCGCTTCCTTCCCCTGAGAAATGGCATCAATCGCCATCTTTGGACCGGTGACAGCATCCCCGCCTGCGAAGATACCAGGCAAGGTCGTCTCTAATGTAACCGGGTCAGCCTTGATTCTGCCGTCCCGGAGCAGTTCTATACCTTTTATATCTTGCATGAAAGCTGTGTCCATTGCCTGTCCGATGGCAAGAATGATTGTATCTGTATCAAATGACCTGGTAACTGAATCTTCATAGCATGGGTTGAACCCTCCTCTCTCATCGAATACCGCACAGCACCGTTTACACTCTATGCCTGTAACAACACCATTCGATGCGAGTATCCGTTTCGGTCCTAATGAGGTGTGGATTTTTATCCCTTCTTCAAGGGCCTGTTCGACCTCCCATTTATAAGCCGGCATCTCCTCCCATTTCTCAAGGCACACCATGTGAACTTCCTTTGCTCCCCTTCTTTTTGCCGTTAATGCCACATCTATCGCAACATTTCCACCACCTATAACGAAAACAGTATTGCCAATGTTCAAAGGCTCATTCTTATTCACAGATCTCAGAAAATCTATGCCGCCGATTACACCTCCGGCATCTTCATGCTCAATGCCAAGACCTCTGTTTCCATGGGCCCCCGGGCTGATGAAGAGGGCATCAGAAGTGTCACGTATCTCTTGTATCGAGATATCTTCACCCACCCTTGTATTATATCGAACATCAATGCCCATCTTTTCTACAATGGAGACCTCTCTTGAAAGTACATCCTTTGGCAGCCTGTAGGCAGGGATACCAAGGTAGAGCATGCCACCAAGTTTATCATGGGCTTCGAATATCGTTACCCTGAAGCCGGCTTTGCGTAACTCTATTGCGCAGGTCAATCCGGCAGGGCCACCACCAATGATTGCCACCTTTTTACCCTTATCCTCTCCTGCTTCCGGGGCAGGGATTTCCCTTCTACCCACTTCATAATCAGCAACAAACCTCTTCAATGCACATATTGCTATCGGCTGTTCAACCTTCCTCCCCCGCAAACACTCATCCTCACAGGGATGGTTACAGATACGGCCTATCACGGCAGGGAAGGGGAGCCTCTCCCTTATAAGGTCAAGGGCTTCGAGAAATTTCCCTTCTGCAATGAGACCTACATAATCCCTTGCATTCAGATTCACAGGACATGTGTTGATACACGGTGCAATTTCCCTGTCTATCATGTAGGTAGACGGGATTGCCTGTGGAAAGTTTATGTATGCAGCACTCCTCCGGGACATCCCCTCATTGTAATCGCTATTCACTTCCAGCGGACAGTTGAGGGCACAGAGGGCACAGGATGTGCATTTATCAGGCAATACCCTTCGGGGTCTTCTTTTTAATGTTGCCGTAAAATTGCCAGGTTCACCTTCAAGGGCCACAACCTCGGCATTCATGAGGAGTTCTATGTTTGGATTTCTCCCGACCTCAACGAGCTTTGGTGCCATGATGCACATAGAACAGTCATTCGTGGGAAAGGTCTTGTCGAGTTGTGCCATCTTTCCACCGATATTCGGTTTTTCATCGACGAGGTACACCCTGAATCCCGCTTCAACGAGATTAAGCGATGCCTCCATCCCGCCAATTCCACCACCGATAACGAGTACCTTACCTACTTTCTCCATTTTCTCTCATTTCTTCCTGAATATTGCATTTCTCTCCTGATGCCCGGCAATTCCAATCAGGTTCTTTCTCATTAATTCCTTTACATGTGTAAATATCATGTCCTGGCTCATTTCGAGCTTTTCTGACAGACCCTGTATGGTATCTTCCTTTTCTGACAGTGCTTCTATTATCTTTGCCCTTTCAAGGGCAGCATTGAGAAGGGGAACAACAACAAGGGAGAACTGCCTGTCAGTAAGTTTTTCCCTGTAGACATTTCCTTCCTTCAGGGCATCCTTTCTCCCGAGCAATCGGTTCAATTTCTCCGCTCCCTCCGGGTCATGCTTCTTTATAAATTCAAGTTTTTCTGCTATGTCCATCCTTCACCTGCTTCATTTTCTTTAACAATTGAGCAACATCAATAATATGAGAGCTGCTCCCGCCGAGTTTTCCAAAGAGTGCAAGTTCAAAGACTTCGGACAGAAATAAAACCGGTAGATTCTTATCAGACCTTCCGAGATATGGCAAAAGGTCAAGGTTCATCTGGCAAAGGGGACAGGATGTTACTATCGCATCCGCCCCAAGCGACAGCGCCATATCCATAATCTTGTTGGAAAGGCGTAATGTAACATCCTTATTTGTAAGGGTTTTGCTTGCCCCACAGCACTCCATCTTATATGGCCAGCTTACAAGTTTCATCCTGAGCGCCCAGAGCAGTGTATCCATACTCACCGGATCTTCGTTATCGTCAAAAGGTGTTGTTTTCGTGAATCTCGTTAATACACATCCATAATAAGGAACAACCTTTATAGAGGAGAGGTCATAGGCGATTTTCTTTACAATGCGTTCTATCCCCACATGGTCGTGGAGGACTTCGATGATATTCTTCACCTCTGCTGTACCGAGGCAATTTAGTGGACTGATAGCCCTGTTGATTTCATCCCGAAGTTCCCTGTCCTCCTTTATCTTTTCATTGGTAACCTTTGACCTGTGATAGCAGGCTGAACAGGGTGCAAAAAGTTGATGTCCCTCACCTTCTGCAATAGCAAGATTTCTTCCTGCCAATACGTATCCAAGCTTTTCATCAACCGTGTGTGCAGCAGAAGCCCCGCAGCATGACCAGTCATCAAGTTCCTTTAACTGGATTCCATAAAAGGAGAAGACACCTTTGATGGATGTTTCATAGAATCTGCTTGAGGTCTTCAGAGAGCAACCGGGATAATATGAAAGCATCATGTCTATTTCCTAACCTTCTTCATGATCTCCTGCAACCTTTCTCGATCTCTAATGTTATGGGGAAGTATCCCCATCCTCCCTTTCATAAGCATGCCCATGCCCATCTTTGTATCGCTGAAAAGGTCTTTTTTCTCTAGTTTGTATTTAAGAATTGCCTCGATTTCATGGAGTCTGCCATGTTTCCCCACGCTCTCGAGGAAAAGCTCATCAAATCTCCAGGTATCTCTTTCTCCTTCCTTATGTTCTTTTACCGCTATCTTCCTTAGTGTATCCAATACATGGGCAATATCTATGTTATTGGGGCACCTTACGCTACAGGTTAGACACTGGAGGCATGTCCATATCGTCTTTGACCTGAGCACTTTTTCCTTATCCCCGAGAATAATATGCCGTATAATCCTGTGGGGATATACATCCATATCAGTGACAACAGGGCAACCGACGGTGCATTTGTAGCATTGATAGCATGTGGATATCTTTTCTCCCGATACTGTTTCCATCTCATGCAAAAAAGAAAGATCATTCATATAAATTCCTCATG
>CAIJOT010000170.1 GCA_903822335.1 uncultured delta proteobacterium | reverse complement strand
CAACCTGTTGGCAATACGGTTCATTTCAACATTGGTATGCCATCGCCCTTCAAAATTGACAAACTTGTATTCACCAAATTTTTGGATATTGTCTTCTGCCAACCTTCCAATATTCATTGCCATATTCCCTTTCTAAAGAATTATAGTTACGAGAATAAAAAACGCCCCCAAAATGGAGGCGTCGGGCCGGAGATGCTATCTCCGGGGCTGTTGATGGTTTTATAATAGTAACATCTAGCCACGCTGTCAAGAAGAATTTTCTTTCGGCCATAAGAACGCAATTTGCCAATCGGAGACCATAGCTTGGAAAGAGTTATCGCTTACATCGACGGCTTCAACCTCTATTTCGGTTTAAAATCAAAAGGGTGGAAGCGTTATTATTGGCTGAATCAGCAGATTCTCGTACAAAATCTTTTAAAACCTCAACAAGAACTGGTCCTCACTAAATACTTCACTGCGAGAATCTCCGGTCCGGCGGATAAGCAAAAACGTCAAACCATATATGTTGAAGCGCTGAATACTCTTTCGGACTTTCGAATTTACTATGGCAAATATCAGAATATTCCAAGACAATGTGATCGTTGTGGCTTTGAGGATGAAGTCCCCAACGAAAAGATGACGGACGTCAACATCGCCGTCGAATTGCTCTCCGACGCCTTTGAAGATCGTTACGAGACGGCCTTCCTGATTTCCGCGGATAGCGACCTGGTTCCGCCGATCAATAGGATCAGAACTCTTTTCCCGAGGAAAAAAGTGATCGTTGCATTTCCTCCGGACCGCTTTTCCAAGGAACTTGATAAATATGCAAACGCTTCTTTCACGATGGGCAGGGCTAAAATTGCCAAAAGTTTATTCCCTCCGGAAGTAAGAAAGGCTGATGGCTATGTTCTGAAATGCCCTGAACGGTGGAAGCCTTCAGAGAAACGGTAAAGAGGTCATCATGAAGAATGGGTATGCATTCGGACCGGGAAACCCGCATCCTCTGTCACAGATGCGGACGGAGTTGGTGTGGGATGGGACGTGTTTGTATAGTAGGTTTCGTTCCGAAATGATCGAGCGTGATCAAGGGGAAATTGAAGTGCGCCGGTTATTGGTGCCACCTACAACTACTCAGAACGGAGGAGAAAAAAGCATTGAATATTGCCAGTTGAAAGCAGCAGCACTTGCAGAAGAAGGCCAGGAGTTATTTGTGGCTGTAGTCTTTGCATTTCACGCGGGCAAAGCCGTTGTGCAGATCGCCGCAATCGAGATAGCGATAGATCACCTGCTCGACATAGGACCGCCAGAACCCGTACTGCCTTGAGAAATGCTCATCATAGATACGGACAAAGGCTCCGCGCCGTTTGACGCTTATGGCTGACTGAGGGCGGAACGGAACCCCACGTTGTTGTCCGCGTAGGACGGCGTGCTAGCGCCGCGAAACGCCGACCGCGCGTAGAACGCGACATAGTCCCAACTGCCGCCGCGATGACTGCGCATCGAGCCCGAATCGGGACCTTTAGGATTCGTAACAGCGGTGGAGGCGTACGATCCATACCAGTCCGACGTCCACTCAAATACGTTTCCCGCCATATCGTAAAGCCCCCAGGGATTCGCCGGAAAACTCCCCACGGCCACCCCTCCCATCCGGCATTGACCTGCAGGGCACCCGGTCCAGGGAGAACGCCCGTCGTAATTCGCCTGATCCGTGGAGATGCAGTCACCCGTATAAAACCGCGTTGTCGTCCCGCCCCGGGCGGCATACTCCCACTCCGCCTCCGTGGGGAGACGAAAACCGTTAGTAGACCACTTCACCGCTCCGGCGGCGACATTCATCTGTCCCGTCCGGTAAACCGTTGTCTGACCGCTGTCCGTATAATAGACCGGTGTCCGACCGTCCCGCTCCGAGCGTGCATTTAACCACTTGACGACATCGTACCAGCAAACGGTGTGCACCGGGTGATTCGCCGTCGACGAACCGACATTGTCGAAGCCGTACCCGTGGGCCGTCGCCCACGCGTAAACCTCATCCCAGAGGGTCTGCGTTACCTCGTATTTATCCATGTAGAAGGCGCTCAACGTGACAAAGTGGACGGGACTCTCATAACCATCTATGTTGTTCCCCATCTGGAAGCTCCCTGCGGGGATCAGGACCATCCCGGCCACCGAAGATGGCTCCGTCGGCCTTAGTCCAACCAATGTCTGGAGAATAATAATAGCGTCAGCCAAATCAAGTTTTCCATTGTCATTTGCATCCCCCGATATTGCCGCAAAAGAGATAGAATTTAAAAAGATAAGAATTGCGGGAATCAGGATAACGTATTTTTTTAGTTTCATCATTAGACACCTCTCTTTTTGTCGAGTAGACCAATTTCTCCCGATATACAGGTTGATGTTTTTTCTCTCCGTTTACCGTCTCGTTTTTCAACCGCCATTTATAGATTTCTTGGCGTCACGTACAACTCCACGCTTTTGATGTCATTAAGAAATCAACGATAGCCAAAAAAATATACAATTGTTAACTATCTTATCCTCGCCGCTTTCTGAAGGATGTAGATCACCTCAGCCAGGCCGATCTTCCCGTCGCTGTTCACGTCTGCCTCTTTATAAACTATTTGTTGAGGTGAAATGCCGGCGATGACCTGCAGGGCCAAAACGGCATCGGTCACATTCACCTGTCCGTCATAGTTGACGTCGCCTTTACCTACCGGATCCCTTGTAAAGGTCGCCGTGACGGTTGTATCTGCGTTCAGAGTGACGGTGCACGTTCCCGTTCCCTGGCAGCCCCCGCCGGACCAGCCGGCAAAGGTGAAACCGGAGGCGGCCTGGGCCGTCAGAGTTACGGGTGTTCCGGAATTAAAATAGGCCCTACACTGACTGCCGCAGGTGATCCCGTCCGGGGTGCTGGTCACCGTCCCGGAACCGGACAAAGAAATGATCAAAGAAACAAATGACACAGATTGTCCGGAGCGCACGGGCCAGACACTGCAGACGCCGTTCTTATCGGTGTATCCCACGCCGCCCCAGTCCATGCTGACTTCGTATCCGTAACCGGTAAAGTTGGCGTACGTGGACGACGAACAATACCATCTCTTTTGAACGTTAGAAAAACCCTGTCCATTCAACCAGTCAGCAGGATGCGACCATCCGTAGTGGACAAGACTCTCCAATTCCTTCCTGTTAGGCAGACGCCAGTCGTTATGCCCCAGGTGATTGTTCGTATTGAGGCTCTTCACGCAATCTAGGGCGCCCTGCCAGGTCGTGCCACCGTTTGGACCGCAGACCGGCGGCCCTTGTTATTCCCGTCCTTTGTCCATTCAAGGCCGGTGAGTTTATCCAGAACGATATTGCCGTTTACAGGGGTTGTGCCACCAGGATTCGTAAAGCGCGGATTCGGCCATGCCACCCCCTTCTGGAGTTCGCTGTCCTGCCCCGTACCGTCGCAGGCTATTGAGGAAATTGAGGAACCGGAGGCGTCGTAGCACGTTGTCTGTCCTGTTTTCGGCAGAGAAATGATCGAAGAATCCAATGACCCAGACTGTCCGCGCACGGGCCAGACATAGTAGAAGTCGTACATACGGCCGTTGCTCGTGTAACCATCGTGCATGTGGACGACCCATGCGTAGATGATTTCGCTGCCAGCGTAGGTACTAGACGACCAATACCTGTACGCCTGAACGTTAGAAAAACCCTGTCCATTCAACCAGTCAGCAGAATTCGACTGCCCGGCGTGGAACAGGCTCTCCAACTCGATGACATTCGGCAGACGCCAGTCATCGTGCCCCTGGTAGTTCTCCTGGTTCAGTTTCTTGATGTAATCGAGGGCATGCTGCCAGGTAACCATGCCATCCCCGGCGGTGTCATCGCTATCGAAGCTGGGGTCCCGAGTCTTCATGACATTCCCGTCCTTCGTCCAGATCAGCCCCGTCAGGTTGTCCAGCACCGTCTGATCGCCCTTGTCGGTAAAGCGCGGATTCGGCCAAGCGGCGCCCATCTGGAATTCCCCATCCTGACCTGTTGTTGCACAGGCTATCTCTTTACCGGCCGTGTCATAGCATTTTGTCTGCCCTGTCTGGGGAAGTTGAATCACCCCTTCAGCATGGGCAATTGAAGTCATGAATAACGCAAAGCAAACCACTGTGAATAAGAACAAATTACGAATGGGAAATTTGATGAAGAATATCGGAATAGAAGAGTGCTTATGTTGAACCTTGAACCCCTTTTTCGTCCCCATTACATTCCCCTCGAAAAGCCAAATAAATCCGATATGGTGGTCTTGGTTTTTGAATTGTTACCATCGGTCCTGAATATCCTTTTTCCCGCTTTCACTATTCACTATCAGCAATTTCTCATCCCCCTCCCTCTTTATAGCTGGATGCTGAACAACAACAGGGAAATAAATAATCATTTTAAAATGTTATTAATACTGTAGCACTGTTATTATGAATGTCAATGACTTTCGTCACATTTTATTCAATAATTTCGCAATAATACTGATAATAGATGGCAGGAATAAAATGATGTACCGTCTTGTTGGAAGCAACGGAATTCGATCCCACCAGAGCCTTTGAGGTTGTTTTACAAAGGACCCAGCCAAACGGAGAGGACGAGTTTGAACTGGACGAAAAATGGATAAGAGAAAGAGGGTGTAACTAACATCACGAGAGAAAGCAGAATATGTTACGTATAGCACCTACAAAGAAAGAGAATCTATAGACTATCAGAATTAAGGATTACCATTTGTAATTGATGGTTCAACAGAACTTCGTCGAAACTTTTTTGACCCTGTCAAGACCATGTTTTAGTCATTGACAACTAAATAAAACTGTTGTAGTGTTCGACTGGAGGAAGTAGTAAGCTGTAATCGTGGCGCACGCCACAAAACGCTAAGAGCACAAAGGAGGTTCTATGACCGTATCTATGCACCGTGTTAGCGCAAGCCTATTGATCGCCATTTCACTTTACCTTTTTACCGGCTGTGGGTTATCCACAGTAACACCCACAGTTGCACAGCCGCCAGCCGACCTGACGCAGTTAAGTGCGACCGAAGCTGCTGGTTTTTTGAACAGTGGTACGCTTAAGAGTGAGGCTCTTGTCAGCGCTTATCTTGCAAAAATTAAAACACGCAGCGACTTGAATGCATTTATCACAGTAGATGAAGCGGGCGCATTAGCAGCCGCAAAAAAGGCTGATGCAGATCGTGCTGCTGGTAAGGCTGTCGGTCTCCTGCAAGGAATACCTATTGTTGTCAAAGACAATATCTTGGTAAAAAATATAGCTGGTGCAGGTGGCACTCCCGCATTAAAAACACTGGTACCTACTGCAGACGCACCCGTAATCGATGCATTAAGGAAGGCTGGTGCAATCATCCTTGCCAAAACCAATATGCATGAGCTGGCCTTTGGTATATCAGGATATAATGAAGCATTTCCTAATCCCACAACGGGAAGCATCGGTGTTCGCAATCCTTATGACACCACACGTTTTGCCGGTGGATCTTCCTCCGGCAACGGTGCTGCCATAGCCGCACGTCTGGTTGGCGCTGGTATTGGTACCGATACCGGAGGCTCCTCTCGGGTACCAGCGGCTGTCACCGGTATTGCTGGCTTCCGCCCAACGATAGGACGCTATTCTGGTGAGGGCATCGTTCCACTTTCACATACAAGGGATACAGCTGGACCAATGGGCCAAACCGTTGCTGATGTGGCATTGCTGGATGCTGCCATTGCCCGTGAAGTTACAGTCACCGCCGCTGATTTGAAAGGGGTGAGGATAGGCGTAGCGAGAGATTACTTCTTCCAGAACTTGGATGCGGATACAACAAAAGTAATGAGTGACACCCTTGCCAAGCTCACCACTGCAGGTGCCACTATTGTTGAAACGAGTATGCCAAACCTAAAAACGCTTAACGACGCCGTCAGCTTTCCTGTCGTATTCAAAGAAGCATATGACGATATGGTGGCGTTTCTTGCCAAATATAAATCGGGTGTGACAATAGACCAATTGGCCGCTAATATCGCCAGCGCCGATGTCAAAGGCGCGTTTGGTGCTGTCACAGGCCATGCTTTCGATGCCGCCTACAGTTCTGCGATGTTGACATCACGTCCAGCGTTGCAAAAATTGTACGTCGACACCTTTGCAACGTCCGCACTCGATGTCATCATTTTTCCGACAACGCCAGTCATCGCTATCAAACAAGGTGCTACCGCCAGCAGCAACGCTAATTTCGGCTTGTTCATCCAGAACACGGATCCAGGAAGCAATGCCGGGATCCCAGGATTGAGCATTCCTGCTGGTCTTGGCGCAAGCGGCATGCCAGTCGGTGTAGAAATAGATGGGCCAGTTGGCAGTGATCGTAAGGTACTATCTATAGGCTTGGCGATCGAAAAAGTACTTGGACGTACACCAGCGCCGAAGTAAGTACAAAGCTACCGCTTGAGGGCAGGTAACAACATGACCCTGCCCAAGGGAAGAAACCCTGCTTTGTTCGAGCAACTGAAGCGCGGAGGGTGATGGGGATTACCGAAAGGCAACCTACTACGCAAATATCATCAGGACGCGACAGAGGAAGGGCCAAGTAAAGCAAGCTGATACTTGGTCTTACAGTAAAGAACATCGGAAAGCCGTGTTTGATTTTGAGTCGAGTAGACCAGTTTCTCCAGATACTATAGGTTGATGTTTTTTCTCCGTTAACCGCCTGATTTCCCGGCGGTGCTATAGTATTTCAACCATGCATCCGTTGCCCCCGGCCCCTCATACAACAAGTCATGCATATCATAATTATCGAGGAAACAACATTAATGATTACGGATTGGTCTGCCGTATATTCGTCGTGGTTGAAGATTTATTGATAACAGGAAGAAGCTGAAAAAACTCTACCTTACAATTTTCACTAAATTAAGTGGAAAAAAATAGTAATGTCCACCTACAACACAGAGGAGTTTTTGATTAGGGCATCAGGTCCCTATTAATTTTCCTTGACATCTTTTGTGTGTTTCAGATATTGGAACCCTAAGAGGGCATCGGTAACAAAAATATAGGTACTCACTGCCTTATCATAGGTATAAACCCGTTCTCTTTCCATTACCAGTTCACCCATTTTCACAGGGGAAAAGTCTTCTACACCACAGGTTAACTGCAACCATTCGCCTTTTTTCTTCGGCATGCCACGCATCATTTCCTTGGCTTCAATATTGGTTACTTCTGTGTCTGTTGCCTGCCAGTTATTCTTGCTTCCGTGGCCGACAAGGACAATGCTCTGACACTTCGTGTCTTTAATCACCTTTTCCAAATCCGTGCCCTTTGCTCGGAGGAACCATCTGATCTTCATGTTCTTGTTATTAAAATAGTATGTCCATGGGATATAGGCACCGAGGAAGGCTGACGGGGAAGCCCAGTAATCATATTTCGTGACTGCATAATCTGAAAGAAGGACTGCGGCATATTCGTCGTTCTTAACAGTCATGTCCCGGATGGTAGCTATGATTACAAGGCCAAGATAGATTGCAGCAAAAGGGAGGACGACCCTCCGTAGAATGAATTTAATCCTTTTCTTCGTAAAGAAAGGTTTTCCTGATACCATGGGTTATCATACATTCAATGAGTTGAATGCTATAGGGCTGTGCTATTTCTCCTTTGCTACAATGATGATAGAAGAATGTAATTTACACCTGCAGCAACCAACGCCAGGACAATGATTGCCCACCATCGAGGGGTGATCAGTTTCCAACCTCGCATTTGAGATATATCCTCACCTCGTGCGATTCTTTCTTCTTTGTAACCAGGGAAAAGGATCATCCCCAGGCCGAGAACGAAGAAAGCAGGGAAGATCATGCTTGCTTTGCGATAGAAGTAACCCTCATAAAAAGCGGTGTACCAACTCCATCCGGTGAACCCTGCTGACAGTAGAGCACATAGCAACCCACCAAGTTGTTGTTTCCATCGAGGCATCATTCAACCACCTCCTCGCATATTCGCTCATACACAAATACTCCCAAAAATGTGTAGTATACATGGACTGGTTCGGATATCCTGCATATAACCAACCTTAATTTTTTATGCCTTTTATCTTTTATTATACAAAGCATCTTAAAAATTACAATAAAAAACTACATACAGTTCGCTTATTTCGATTGGTAATGGGGTATGAAACGATAAAGCTCGCAAAGCTCTGTTACAGTAGAAGTTGAGAGTTTATCCAACACTGTTTGATAGACAAAATCCTGAATTTTGCATTATAACCAATGCAACCAATGCAACCAATCGAACTAATGGAACTATTCTGACCCCTGACTTCTGTATTCTGAGTACTCTCCTATGGTTCAATCCACTCCCCCATATCTCTATAGGGAATTATAGTTTTCAATATCTCTTTCCTCTTTTCCAGGAACCTTTTTTTCATACCCCGCAGCCATTCCTTATGTAAGAGCATATGCTCCGGATTTCCGAATATACCTCCTTCACTTATTTTTACTTTATTGCCCTTATGATCTGTTGAAAAACTTCCATGACAGAGGGTGCAGATGAATCTCTTTTTTTCCATCCTCACAATCTCACAACCACAAAAAGGGCAACCATATACGTTTTTAGTCGTTTTTGAAGAGGAGAGCGCTTCCGCCAATTTCCGGGCCCGCTCGACATTTTTTGTATCCATTATGACCTCTCCAGGCAATGCGGCTTTCACATTTACACTTCCCTTGATATTTAGCCCAAGAAAGGATGCAAAGCTTCTTAATGTCTGAGGTGCTACTCCTATTCTCTCTTTGATTCCATACATGTTTACAAGGATACAGGGTTTGCCATAGGTTTTCTGGAGGAAATGGTAAAAGAGAAAACCTCTGTCCAGTATGGATTTAAATATACTGTGGCTGCCAAGAAAGTATACAGGCGAAGCAACAATCATAGCATCTGATTGAGTAATCTGGTGTAGTAAAAATTCCATATCATCTTTATTCGGGCATGGTTTATCCATAATACATCCGTAACATGCTTTGCATGGCAGTATCTTGAGTGATGGCAATCGTATGAGGCACAACGTGTGGTCAATGTCGATATGTCTTGATATTTCTTTGACAAATATCTCGCAGTTCCCGAGTTGCCTTGGAGAACCGATAAGGCCAAGGATCAGTTTTGAGTTCGTTCCCTGTGTGCGTATTTTGCTTTTTATCATTACTATATTTTTGATTATACTAAATTTATTGTGAACTGTAACCATTAACTATCTACCATACACTATTTACCCACTTAAAAATATTGATAATAAAAGGGCTTTGTGGTAAAAACCATGTGTGCCTAAAACTCCGAATATAAATCCCTTGAATAGAAACATTTTTATATGGCTCTTTGTAGTCCTTTTTGGTCTTTTTATTTTCAACACTTATTATAATAAGCCAAAGAAGCATTATGAGCCTGTAATATTTAGTGACTTTGTAGAGGCTGTCCAGTCAAATAGAATCCTCTCTGTAACCATGCAGGGTAAAAATATTATTGGCACATTCAAGGATGGTAAGGAATTTAAGTGTTATGCCCCTGATGACCCGGAGCTTATGAAATTGCTGAGGGAACATAACGTGAAAATCAATGCAAAACCGGATGACGAATCAGGTATATGGCAAAATTTGTTAATTTCATGGTTCCCCATGCTGCTTTTAATAGGGGTCTGGATTTTCTTTATGAGGCAGATGCAGGCAGGTGGCGGTAAAGCCATGGCCTTTGGCAAGAGCAAGGCAAGACTTGTAACGGGTAAGGAGAATAAAGTTACCTTTAAGGATGTGGCCGGAATTGATGAAGCACAAGAGGAACTCCAGGAAATTATAGAGTTTTTAATGGACCCGAAAAGGTTTACAAAGCTTGGGGGAAGGATTCCAAAAGGCGTGCTCCTTGTTGGCCCGCCAGGAACAGGCAAGACCTTGCTCGCAAGGGCAATTGCAGGGGAGGCGGATGTGCCTTTTTTCAGTATTAGCGGTTCCGATTTTGTCGAGATGTTTGTTGGTGTTGGTGCTTCAAGGGTGAGAGACCTTTTTAATCAGGGCAAGAAACAGGCACCCTGTATTATATTTATTGATGAGATAGATGCGGTGGGCAGGCACAGAGGCGCAGGTTTAGGCGGGGGCCATGACGAGAGAGAACAGACCTTAAACCAACTCCTTGTGGAGATGGATGGTTTTGAGTCGAATGAAGGCGTCATAGTAATGTCAGCAACCAATAGGCCTGATGTACTTGATCCTGCTCTTTTGAGGCCGGGTAGGTTTGATAGACAGATTGTGGTATCTACCCCCGATGTGAAAGGCAGGGAAGCTATTCTCGGAGTGCATACGCGAAAAACAGTCCTTTCGAAGGATGTTGATTTATCAATCATTGCAAGAGGAACACCTGGATTTACAGGCGCCGACCTTGAAAACCTCGTGAATGAAGCTGCTCTTGTTGCAGCCAGGAAAGGGAAGAAAGGGATTGAAATGGAAGATTTTGAGCATGCAAAAGATAAGGTGCTTATGGGTGTTGAGAGAAGGAGCATGATAATCCCTTATCAGGAAAGGAAAAACGCTGCATATCATGAGGCAGGGCATGCCCTTGTCGCAAAGATGATACCAGGCTCAGACCCAATCCATAAGGTTACCATTATCCCGAGGGGCAGGGCGCTTGGTATCACGCAGCAACTGCCGATAGATGAGAGGCATACATATTCAAAGGAGTACCTCCTTGACAATATCACGATTTTGCTTGGCGGGAGGGTGGCAGAGGAACTTGTGCTGAATCATATGACAACAGGGGCTGGCAATGATATAGAAAGGGCAACAGAAATAGCAAGGAAGATGGTGTGCGAGTGGGGCATGAGTGACAGGCTTGGACCTCTGAACTATGGGAAGAAGGAGGAATATATCTTCCTTGGCAAAGAGATTGCTCAACACAGGGATTTCAGTGAAAAGATAGCCCGGGAGATAGATGATGAGATGAAAAGGGTGATTACCAGTTGTCTTGAAAGAGCGAAGGACTTACTTTCAAAAAATGTAGATTTTTTGCATGCCATAGCGAACAAACTTTTGGAAAAAGAAGTACTCGATGGACAGGAAATTGAGAATATCATCAGGGAAAACATGAATGAAAAGGGAGATAGTATGGAAAGATAGACCGCTCATCATGGGGGTTTTGAATGTCACACCCGACTCCTTTTTTGACGGAGGTAAATTTTTCAAGCCAGAAAAAGCAGTCAGACATGCCCTGAGAATGGTGAAAGATGGCGCTGACATAGTGGATGTGGGTGGAGAATCAACAAAACCTTATGCTGAGCCAATTTCTACTGATGAAGAATTAAAGAGAGTTATACCTGTAATCGAAGGTATACGGGCTCGGTCAGACATTATCATATCTATTGATACCTACAAATCAAAAGTTGCAAAAGAAGCCTGTGCAGTAGGTGCAGACATTGTAAACGATATAAGCGGACTTACCTTCGATAAAGAAATGGTAAACGTTGTAAGTAAGCTTGGAGCGTATGTGGTGATTATGCACATACAGGGCACGCCAAAGGATATGCAGAAAAACCCATATTATGAAGATGTGGTATCTGAAATAAAGGATTTTTTTATAGAGAGGATAGGATTTGCAAGGAGACACGGGATAGAGGAGGATAATATTATACTCGACCCTGGTATTGGATTTGGTAAGAGGGTAGAAGATAATCTTAAAATCATCAAACGGCTCGAAAGTCTTAAGGAAATCGGGAGACCTGTTCTTATCGGCACTTCGATGAAGGGTTTCATAGGAAAGGTCACGGATTCGTCGTTAGAGGAGAGAGCTGAAGGTACCCTTGCGAGTATAGCAATCTCTGTATGGAACGGTGCAGATATCATAAGGGTGCATGATGTGAAAAAGGCGTGTAAGGTAGTCAAACTCGTTGATGCTGTTATGAAATCATGATTAATTTTTTAAGATGGCAGGATATTTTAGACATATTAGTTGTTTCCTTCATAATTTACAGGCTGTTCCTCCTGATCAAGGGAACAAGGGCGATTCAGCTTGTTATTGGTCTTATCATCATTTTCTTTGTATTCTATCTTTCTAAGAAACTTGAGCTCTTTACCATCGGATGGATTCTTGGTAATTTTGTAGGTTCTATAGTACTTGTTATTGTGCTGATATTTCAGAACGAAATCAGAAGGGTGCTTTTAGCCCTTGGGAGAAACCCATTTTTTAGAAAGATTACCTATGTGGAAGAGACGTTATTTTATGATGAGCTATCAAAGGCATGCACAATTATGAGTAGGAGAAAAATAGGTGCACTCATCGTGGTAGAACGCGAAGAAGGGCTCGATGAATTTATGGAGATAGGCATACGGATAGATGCTGATGTGAATACGGAACTTATATTGAGTATCTTTCAATATACATCCCCTCTCCACGACGGTGCGATGATTATAAGGGAGGGGAAGATCAGGGCGGCAAGTTGTATATTGCCTTTAACCTTGAAGGATACTATTGATAAAAGCCTGGGTACGAGACACAGGGCAGCCATAGGTATAACAGAGGTAACAGATGCTGTTACGGTAGTTGTATCAGAAGAGAAGGGTGAAATCTCTTATGCGCATAAGGGGGAAATATTTACCAATGTGAGCGGGGAGAAGCTAAAGGAAGTGTTGAAGGAGTTTTTAGGATGATCCGCCTTGGTGGGGTAACGTTTTTAAAATGAACATTGAATGGTTACGCGATGACGGATTTTATTAAAAAATATATACGTAAAGACATCAAGCTCAAGATTCTTTCTCTCATTCTTGCCACGATGCTGTGGTTTGCAATTTCCCATATCGGTGAATCAAAGATGAGTGTATCGGTACATGTGTCTACAAATAATCTCAGCAAAGATTTTATCGTAAAAAAGATGGATACCGATGATGTGCTTGTTACAATAAACGGTCCTGTATCAATATTGAAGAATGTAAGGGCTCAGGATATAAAGGTGGTACTTGACCTTTCAGCGGTGACAGAGGGCCGCCATATTGTGAATTTGCAGAAAAGCAATGTACGGGTGCCGACAGGCATTAAAGTAGAGAATGTAAAACCTGATTATATTGTGATGGAAGTGGACAGGGCTATGGAAAAGAAGTTGAGAACTGTTGTAAAATTAGATAAAAAATGGATGAATATATACAGGGTAAAATCCTGGTACCCATATTTTGTGAATGTAGAAGGTTCTGTGGAATCATTAAAGGATAAGAACCATATAGAAACGATGTTTGTGGATGGACACTTCATGAATGAAGAAGAAGAGCTGGATGTATCTTTAGATACACAGGATATGACAGTGAAAAAGCTGAAACCTGAGACCATAAGGGTTATTTTAAGGAGGAACTAAATGCCCAAAATGATGGTGAATATTGACCATGTTGCAACGATAAGGGAAGCAAGGGGCACATATTACCCTGACCCTGTATTTGCCGCAGGAATAGCAGAGATGGCAGGGGCAGCAGGTATTATTATTCATTTAAGGGAAGATAGACGTCACATTAAGGACAGAGACTTGAAAATCTTGAGGGAAGTAGTGAGAACGAAACTGAATCTCGAGATGGCAGCAACTATTGAAATGGTCAATATAGCAAGGGATATAAAGCCCGATATGGTTACCCTTGTACCTGAAAAGAGAGAAGAATTGACCACTGAGGGTGGGCTTGATGTTGTTTCCCTGTCGGATAAACTTGAGAAGATTATAGAAAAAATAAAAGGAAAAGGCATAAAGGTGAGCCTCTTTATTGATCCGAAAGAATCACAGATTATCGCTGCCCATAAGGTTCATGCAGATATGATTGAGATACACACAGGGGCATACAGTGATGCAAAAAGTGAAAAAGCGAGAGCAGGGGAACTAAAAAAGGTCATACGTGCTGCAGTAAAGGGGAAGGAATTGGGTCTTGGAGTCAACGGAGGCCATGGCTTGCATTATCATAATGTAAGAGAAATTGCCTTGATACCGGAAATTGATGAACTGAGTATAGGGCACGCTATCATTGCGAGGGCAGTGTTCGTTGGGCTCGACAGGGCGATAAGGGATATGCTGGCTTTAATGTAGTGAATAGTTTTAGAGACTATCTGCTATTCGCTAATGACTATATGCTGAGGATTTAAAATGGTTGGTATTGATATAGTTGATGTGTCAAGGATCGTTGATGTGGTGAATAGATATGGCGATAGATTTTTAGAGAAGGTATTTGCAGAAGAAGAGATTGAGTATGTGAAGAGTATGAAAAGGATGCATGAATCCCTTGCCGGAAGGTTTGCTGCGAAAGAGGCTTTTATGAAGGCTTTTGGCAGAAGACTGGCATGGAAAGATATTAAAGTGTTACAGACAAAGGGAAAGCCTTTTATACATTTTCATGGTAAAAATTACCGGGGAGTGAGTATTTCTCACGAAAGGGCATATGCAGTGTCGGTGGTGGTGATATGACGAGGTTATTAAGGAATGAGAAAATTTACGAGTTACGAGTTACGGGTTTAATACCACAAGGCGGGACGAAACAAGAGACCCGAAACCCTTAACGATTATCAATTGTTATATTCTAGGAGGAAATATGAAGGTACTCTTACCTGAGAGGATGGCGAAATACGATGAGTATGCGATAAAAACGTGGGGTATTCCATCTTCTGTGCTGATGGAAAATGCGGGAAGAAACACCTACAGGCTGATGAAGGAGCGCTATCTCACAGGAAAGAGAAGCATTGCTATTATCTGTGGTAGAGGGAACAATGGGGGAGATGGGTTTGTAGTTGGAAGATATGCCTTGAGGGATGGTTTTCAAACGAGGGTCTTTCTCCTTTGCAAGAAGAATGACCTGAAAGGCGATGCCGCCCTCAATATGAGATTGTATAAATCTATAGGTGGAGAAGTAGTGGAATGTACCGGTACTATCGATATGATGAAAAAAGGGGTTAAGGATAGCGATATTATTGTCGATGCTATCTTTGGAACAGGTCTTTCAAAGGCTATTGAGGGAAGAGAAAAGCAGGTCATAGAAGAGATTAATAAATCAGGCAAACCTGTAATCTCTGTTGATATACCATCAGGCATTGATGGAAAAACCGGGGTTCCCCTTGGTGCTGCAATCAAGGCGACCCATACCTTTACCTATGGGTATCCAAAGTTTGGTCAGATTCTCTATCCAGGCGCTTATTATACAGGTAAGCTGACTGTTGTTGATATTTCGTTACCAGCCCTTGCAGAGGAAAAACTGGGTGTCGATGGTTATGTGGTAGATGGTGAGATGATAAGGGGGTTTTTAAAAGAAAGGATGCCATGGGTACATAAAG
Organism: uncultured delta proteobacterium; assembly: GCA_903822335.1. Classification (GTDB taxonomy): domain Bacteria; phylum Desulfobacterota; class Syntrophorhabdia; order Syntrophorhabdales; family Syntrophorhabdaceae; genus CAIJOT01. The sequence goes on along the minus strand of CAIJOT010000170.1, from coordinate 12,780 downwards.
GAACATTTGGCCATGTGGCAGTGATTGCGGGGTCCCCTGGTAAAACTGGCGCTGCCCATATGGCATCCCTTGCTGCGTTAAAGATTGGTGCAGGGCTTGTGACACTGATTATCCCTGAAAGCTTGAATAGTATCATGGAGGTGAAGCTTACCGAGGTAATGACATATCCTGTAAAGGATCAGGGAACAGGTTTTTTCAGGCTCTCCTCCTATAAAAAAATCCTCGAATTTATAGAAGACAAAGATGTTGTCATTATGGGGCCTGGTCTGTCACAGGATGCGGAAACCATGGAGCTTGTAAAAAAGCTATACAGTGAGGCAAACAAACCTTTTGTGATAGATGCCGATGGGATAAATGCCTTTCAGGGGCATCTTGATGTCATAAGGCGTGTAAAAAGGCAAGCGGTCTTTACCCCTCATCCTGGAGAACTTGCCCGTATTATGGGTCTTACACCGAAGGATATAAATGAAGACAGGATTGGCGTAGGCAAGAGTTTTGTAAAGGATTGTGGAATACACCTTGTACTTAAAGGTGCGAGAACTATCCTGTTCAGTGTTGATGGACAGGTATTCATAAATCCAACAGGCAATCCAGTCCTGGCAAAGGGTGGCAGCGGTGATATACTGACAGGTTTTATAGGTGGGCTTCTATCTCAAGGCTATTCCATGAATGAAGCATCCATACTGGGGACCTATCTCCATGGTTACATTGCTGATACCTGGGTTGAGCATGGCACAGATATGGACCTCCTTGCCTGTGACTTGCTTTTCGGATTGGGGGAAGCTATAAAGGATATAAGGGATGGAAAGGACAGAATGTATATCGAGAAATCCCTCTGATACATGGGATATAGGAGAAGATATTGGAAGACATGCAAAACCTGGTGATGTCTATGCGCTATATGGTGAACTTGGTGCAGGTAAAACACAGTTAGTGAAGGGTATTGCGAGGGGTATCGGGGTTAAGGATTGGCTATATGTAGTAAGCCCCTCTTTTACAATAGTGAATATATACGAGGGTGTATATAATCTGTTTCATGTGGATTTTTACAGGATTGAAGGGGATGAAGTTGATAGTATTCATGTAGAGGAATTTCTTGATAATGGTATAGTTGTGGTAGAATGGGCTGATAGGGCAAAATGGTGGAATGGTGTGATCAAGATATATATAGAGAATATCGGAGAGGAAGAGAGAAGCATTGTAATAGTTAAACCATAGTTACTTAAGTGAAGAATATATTTTCGATTTTCGATTTTAAATCGGCAATCGGCAATTAAAAGTCGTTGGAGGGAGAAGATGTTGGTTGTGCAGAAGTATGGTGGAACTTCGGTAAGGGATATTGAAAGGATAATGAATGTAGCAAAGAAGACTGTTGAATACAAAAACAAGGATAATGATATAGTCGTTGTGGTCTCTGCAATGGCAGGAGAAACAGACAGGCTGCTCAACATTGCCCATGAGATAGCCAAGTTCCCCGACGATAGAGAGATGGATGTGTTAATTTCAACAGGTGAGCAGGTCACCTCTGCCCTTCTCGCCATTTCCTTGAAGGAGATAGGGTATGATGCAGTATCGGTACTTGGATACCAGGTAAGGATTGTAACGGATTCGAGTTTTGGCAAAGCGAGAATCACCGATGTGGAGAAGGAAAAGATTTTTGCAGAACTGAAAAAAGGAAAAATTGTGGTTGTACCTGGCTTTCAGGGAGTTGATGAAGATGGCAACATCACAACCCTCGGGAGAGGAGGTTCCGATACCACAGCAGTGGCTTTAGCAGCAGGCCTTAATGCTGACCTTTGCGAGATATACACGGATGTCGATGGTGTATATACAACAGACCCGAATATATGTAACAGGGCAAGGAGACTCGATACAATATCCTATGATGAGATGCTTGAGATGGCAAGTCTCGGGGCAAAGGTCTTGCAGACACGGTCCGTGGAACTTGCAAAAAAATATAATGTCCCGATACTTGTGAAGTCTTCTCTCGTGGAAGGTATAGGGACACTTGTGTGTAAGGAGGATATGATGTCAATGGAACAAGTAGTGATTTCAGGTGTTTCGTATAATAAAAATGAGGCAAAGATTACAGTGGTGAATGTACCTGACAAGCCGGGTATCGCAGCAAAGATATTTACTGCCCTCTCAGATGCAAATATCGTGGTGGATGTAATAGTCCAGAATGTAAGCCGGGGTGATTTTACCGATATTACCTTTACAATTGCAAAGACTGATGCAAAAAAGGCATATAAAATTATGGAGGAGGTAGCTCCCGGTGTAGGTGCAGAGAAGGTAAACATAGATAACGATATTGCGAAGATATCTATTGTAGGGCTTGGAATGAGGTCGCACTCAGGGATTGCATCAAAGATGTTTAGCATCCTTGCTCACGAAGGTGTAAACATTGAAGCAATAACCACATCGGAAATAAAGATTTCTTGTGTAATAGAGTCCAAATATGGAGAGCTGGCGGTACGTGCCCTTCATAAGGGATTTGGTCTTGATGCAGAAGACGTGAAGGAGGAAAAGTGAGGGTTGAATTTTATGACACCACACTACGTGATGGGGCACAGTCCGAAGATATAGCTTTCTCACTCACAGATAAACTGAGGATTACAGAGAAGCTCGACGAGTTTGGCATGCATTATGTGGAAGGTGGATGGCCTGGTTCAAATCCTAAAGACCTCCAGTATTTTAATGAGGTAAAAAAGCTGACGCTCAAGAACTCAAAAGTCGTTGCCTTCAGCAGTACCGTAAGGTCGTATACCAATCCTGAAGAAGACGGTGTGATAAAAGCAATATTTGATGCAGATACAGAATATGTTACTATCGTGGGAAAGAGCTGGGACATGCAAGTGAGGGAAGCCCTTAAAGTTAGCCTTGATACAAACTTAAGGATGATTGAAAAGACGATCTCCTATTTAAAAAAACATGGAAAGGTTGTGTTCTTTGATGCGGAGCATTTTTTTGATGGGTATAAAAGGAATAACGTTTATGCAATGAAGGTTCTGAAAGTCGCCATTGATGCAGGAGCTGATGTGGTTGTTCTATGCGATACGAACGGCGGGAGCATGCCCTATGAAGTCCATGATATTGTTCATAAAGTATGTGAAACGGTCAGTGCGAAATTAGGGATCCATACCCATAATGATACAGAGATGGCAGTTGCAAATACACTGGTGGCAATAAAAGCAGGATGCGAGCATGTTCAGGGTACGGTGAATGGTTACGGCGAAAGATGTGGTAATGCAAATCTTTGCTCTATCATACCGAATGTTATTCTGAAGATGGGATGCGAAGGTATAGAAAAAGACAGACTGACACGCTTGAGGGATTTAAGCCTTTTTATTGATGAGATGGCGAATTTCATTCCTGATAAACACAGACCTTATGTGGGAGAGAGTGCTTTTGCCCATAAGGGCGGTATCCATGTAAGTGCCATAAGAAAAAATCCTGAAACATACGAACATATGAAACCAGAGTTGGTTGGCAATACTCAGAGGGTTCTCATCTCTGATCTTTCAGGGGAGAGCAGCATACTTTACAAAGCAAAAGAATTTCACATTGACATAGAAAAGGATAAGAAGCTTGTCAAAGAGGTTGTACGGAAGATAAAAGAACTTGAGATGTTTGGTTATCAGTTCGAAGGGGCTGAGGGTTCCCTTGAACTCCTTATGAAGAAGACACTCGGCACCCATAAGAAATATTTTGAGCTCATTGGTTTCAGGGTAATGGTAGAAAAAAAAGAAAAAAACCACCCTGTTTCTGAAGCAACCATTTTGGTGAAAGTTGGTGACAGGGTAGAACATACAGCAGCCCTCGGAACTGGTCCTGTGAACGCACTTGATAATGCATTACGGAAGGCCTTGTACAAATTTTATCCTGTTTTGGAGGAGATGGAGCTTGTGGATTATAAGGTAAGGGTGCTCAGCACAAAGGATGGAACTCAGGCAGCAACAAGGGTACTTGTTGAAAGCAGCGATGGAAAACGCACATGGGGAACAGTAGGGGTGTCAGAGAATATTATCGAGGCAAGCTGGCAAGCCCTTGTGGATGGTATAGACTATAAATTGCTTATAGAGGAGGAGAAAAACAGGTGAAAAGACTTCTCAATATCTGTGATGCAACAAAAGAGCTTAATATACTCCGTTCCCTGGAGAGTTATAAAAGCCCTTTTAAGGTGGTGGGTACTTACAGGCTTATAGATGATGGGTTAAGACCTGAGGCGACAGTGATTATTAAGACTGATAGTGGAGAGATGCATGAGGCTTCAACAGGTGTAGGGCCCGTTGATGCACTGGCGAATGTATTGAAAAAGTCTTTATCTTCCATCTTTCCTGTAATTCAGGGTGTAAAACTCGTAGATTTTTCATCCCGTATCCATGATGCAAAATCAGGCACCTCTGCAAAGGTTGAGGTTTCTATTGTTTTTACCGACGGCGAAGAGATATGGAGTGTGGTTGCCATTTCTGCCAATATCAATATGGCCTCCTTCATCGCACTTCTGGACGGTTTTGAATATGCAATACTATCTGAAAAAAGATAACGGAGGCGTGTTGCAATGAAAAGGATTAACCAACGAGGATTTGTCATTTATACAGTATTTTATTCTCTGTTTGTTTTCCTTACTTGTTCATCATTATATGCTGGTGGAACCACCTGTGTATCCAATCCTCCGCATCGAGACGGGGATGTATACTGCACCGATAATAAGGATTGGCGTTGATGCAGATAACCGCTTCATTGTAACAGGTTCTCACGAAAAAAGTGTCAGGATATGGGATATATACACAGGAAGTCTTACAAAAATTTTACGGCCACCCATAGGAGAAGAGAATGAGGGAAAGATTTACGCAGTTGCCATCTCTCCAGATGGAAGAACAATCGCATGCGGGGGATGGACAAAAGCTGCGGAATCATTCCATAATATTTACCTTTTTGACCGTGAGAGCGGGCAGCTTATACGACGTATCATGGGATTACCGAACGTTGTTCTCCATCTCAGGTATTCACAGGATGGCAGGTACCTCATTGCAACGTCATCAGGAAGAAACGGTATTCGCATTTACAATGCCCCTGATTATAGTCTTATCAAAGAGGATAAGAAATATGGCAGTGACTGCTATGGGGCAGATTTTGATAGAACAAACCGGCTTGTTACCACTTCAGCTGGACTGTCAGAAATAACGATTGAATAATTATTCACATATAATCTTGACGAACCCGTTTGATAAGGATTATATTGTATACGGATAGTGTTTCAGGAGGTAGTACCATGCCGATATACGAGTATCAATGCACACATTGCGGGAAAACATTTGAAATATTTCAGAAAATTTCGGATGAACCGTTAAAGAAGTGCCGTATATGCAAGGGCACACTCCACAAATTGATCTCACAATGTTCTTTCCATTTAAAGGGTACAGGTTGGTACGTAACAGACTATAAGACCCCTATCTCCTCAGTAAATGGTTCGGGAAACGGGGGAAAGACTGCAGATGAAAAAGAAAAAAAGACTATAGATGAAAAAGAAAAAAAGACTGATACAAAGACAGAAGCTATAAAAGAAGTGATGGCTGATAGCAAAACAGAAACAAAAACTGAAACCAAGAGTGCCCAGCAAACTGGAGGATGAGATGAAGGTGGGGGATAAAGTAAAGTTTACATTTGCGAAGAAAGAGATGGAAGGGCAGGTAGAAAAGGTATTTAAAAAGACTGTGTATTTAAAGGCAGATTTCAAAAAAGATAAAGGAAAAGTTATTAAGAGAAGAATAAAAGACATCAAAGAATAGCGGTAAGCGAATAGGGCTTGATTTAAACTATACCCTCAACGCTTTACGCTGTTATACATAATAATCCTGCAAGGCTTTTACATGAAGACTTTCATTTTTCATACTTTCTATTGCATTTACAACGGCCTGTGCACCTGACAGGGTAGTGGTGTAGGGTATCTTGTACTGAACTGCACCTGACCTGATAAGCACCTCATCCATCTTTGGGTTCCGTCCACTCGGTGTATTGATAATCAAATTAATCTCTCCATTTTTAATCATATCAACAATGTGTGGTCTTCCCTCGGAAACTTTATGGACAAATTTTACCTTAATGCCATTATTGGCAAGTACCTTGCCTGTCCCCCGTGTGGCATATATTTTAAAACCAAGGTCAGACAGAATTTTTGCGATGAATACTACATTTCTTTTATCCTTGTTTTTTACACTCACAAAGACGTTCCCTTCAGCAGGGAGGTCTTGGCCGGCACCAAGCTGAGACTTCCAGAAGGCTATACCGAAGTTAAAATCAATGCCCATCACTTCACCGGTTGACTTCATTTCCGGGCCCAAAATAGTATCTACACCATGGAACCTGTTAAAAGGAAAAACAGACTCTTTTACCGCTACATGTTTTATTTCTACCTCTTTTTCTATTCCAAGGTCTTTTAGTTTTAACCCAACCATCAACTTTGCGGCAACCTTCGCCCATTGTATGCCTGTTGCTTTACTCACAAAGGGAACTGTCCTGCTTGCCCTCGGGTTTACCTCAAGCACGTACACTACATCATTCCTCACTGCATACTGGATATTCATGAGACCCACCACATTGAGCTCCATTGCAAGTTTGTAGGTATATGATTTTATCCTCTCAATCACTTCATCATCGAGGGAATAAGGTGGTAAAACACAGGCACTATCACCTGAGTGGATACCTGCTTCTTCTATGTGCTCCATAATTCCAGCAACTACACATTTTTCGCCATCGGCAACAGCATCCACATCAATTTCCAGCGCATCCTCAAGGAATTTATCTATCAAGATGGAACGTTCCGGGGAAGCTTCAGTCGCTTTCTCCATGAAGGATTTAAGGTCTTCTTCTGTGTACACAATCTCCATTGCCCTGCCACCAAGCACATACGATGGCCTGACAACAACCGGATAGCCTATGACATTTGCAATTTCTTTAGCTTCTTCAAAAGATACAGCAGTACCATTCTCCGGTTGTGTGAGGTTGAGTTTTTTGAGTAATGTTTTAAACTTATCCCTGTCTTCAGCAATATCTATACTTTCCGGTGTTGTCCCTATGATGTGTGCCCCTGCCTTCTTGAGTGGCACTGCCAAATTTAAAGGTGTTTGACCGCCAAACTGCACAATCACACCCTCTGGTTTTTCCTTCTCCACTATATCAAGCACATTTTCGAGGGTAAGCGGTTCAAAGTATAATTTATCTGAGGTATCATAGTCAGTACTCACTGTTTCAGGGTTGCTGTTGACCACGATCGTCTCAAAACCAAGCTCCTTCAATGCAAAAGCAGCGTGCACACAACAGTAATCAAATTCGATACCTTGCCCGATCCTGTTTGGTCCTCCTCCTAATATCATGATTTTTTTTCTATCTGAATGTCTCGTTTCATCTTCAAGTTCGTAGGTTGAGTAATAATAAGGGGTATATGCCTCAAATTCTGCGGCACAGGTATCTACAAGCTTAAACACGCTTTTTATATTCTTCCTTAACCTCCACATTCTTATCTCATGCTCATTTTGTCCGATTATATCCCCTATTTGTCTGTCTGAAAAACCATACTTCTTTGCCCGTCTCATGATCTCTTCAGGCAAACCATTCTGAGTATGGGAAAAGATAGGTAAATCCTTTTTGTAGACCTCAAGTTCCCTTTCAAACCCAACAAGCTCTTCTATGTTCTTTAGAAACCATCTGTCTATACCGGTAAGCTGGTATATCTCATCAATATTAAATCCTTTCCTCATGGCATGGCGTATGTAGAACACCCTGTCTCCGTTAGGTGTGATAAGTTTCTGTTTTATATACTCAGGGTCATGAATACCGGAAAGCCTCTCATCTGTGATCCCAAAAACCCCTGTTTCAAGAGACCTGAACCCCTTCTGCAGCGCCTCTTTAAATGTCCTTCCTATAGCCATTGCCTCTCCCACCGACTTCATAGAAACGGTGAGTGTTTCATCAGCCCCTCTGAATTTTTCGAAGGTAAATCTCGGGATTTTGACCACACAGTAATCAATGGTCGGTTCAAAAGATGCCGGTGTCTTCTTCGTAATGTCATTCGGTATTTCATCGAGGGTATACCCTATAGCGAGCTTTGCCGCTATCTTTGCAATAGGGAAACCTGTAGCCTTGGATGCAAGGGCTGAACTCCTCGATACCCTTGGATTCATCTCTATAACCATCATTCTCCCGCTATCCTGGTTGACTGCAAACTGTATGTTCGATCCACCGGTTTCAACGCCAATTTCACGGATGATACGAATGGCAGCATCCCTCATGTTTTGGTATTCCTTATCTGTCAGGGTTTGGGCAGGCGCAACGGTGATACTATCGCCTGTATGTATCCCCATGGGATCAAAATTTTCAATGGAGCATATAATCACCACGTTGTCTTTCTTATCCCTCATCACTTCAAGTTCATACTCTTTCCAGCCAATCACAGATTCTTCTATGAGGATTTCGCTGATCATGCTGCTTTCAAGTCCCCTCTGGGCAAGGGCTTCAAACTCTTCAACGTTGTATACTACTGAAGCCCCTGTACCACCGAGTGTATAACTTGGTCTTATTATCAATGGGAAACCAGTCTCCCTTGCCACTTTTTTTGCATTCTCCATGTTATGCGCAAGGCCACTCTTCGGAACCTCGAGATTGATTCTTTCCATAGCTGCCTTGAACTCTTTCCTGTCTTCAGCTTTTTTTATGGCTTTATAATCTGCCCCGATCAGTTCAACGTTATATTTCGTTAAGATGCCCCTTTCTGACAGGATTGTGGCAAGATTTAAAGCTGTCTGACCTCCTATTGTAGGGAGAAGGGTATCAGGTTTTTCAGTTTTTATAATTTCTTCCAATACCTCAGGTATAAGTGGTTCTATGTATACCCTGTCAGCCATATCCGGGTCTGTCATAATTGTGGCAGGATTACTGTTCACAAGGATTACCTTATATCCCTCTTCTCTAAGTGCCTTGCATGCCTGACTACCAGAATAGTCAAACTCACAAGCCTGGCCTATGACTATCGGGCCTGAGCCTATGATCAGGACGCTCTGTATATCAGTTCTTTTTGGCATAATGGTAATCCGTAAAAATCGTCAACCTGTAACACACGATTGTTCTCATCCTTTACCCTTAACCCTTTCCATCATCTCTTTAAATTTCATGAACAACCCGTACGAATCATGGGGTCCTGGTGAAGCTTCAGGATGGAACTGAACAGAGAAGATGGGATATACCTTGTGCTCAATACCTTCCACAGTGTTATCATTGAGATTTATGTGGGTTATGTTTACGGGCTGATCTTTGATGGAATTCATGTCCACAGCAAAACCATGGTTTTCAGAGGTTATATATATCTTCCCTGTAGCAATTTCTTTAATAGGCTGGTTTGCCCCTCTGTGACCAAACTTGAGTTTATATGTTTTGCCACCATAGGCAAGACCGAGGAGTTGCTGGCCAAGACAGATGCCAAAAATAGGGATCTTTCCCAGCAGTTTTTTGATTTCCTTTATCGCATATGGAAGTCCTTCAGGGTCACCAGGACCATTTGAGAGAAGCACCCCGTCAGGATGCATAGTAAGAATCTCTTCCGCCTTTGTACTTGCAGGAACCACAATCACATGGCAACCCGCCTTTTTCAGCATTCTTAATATGTTCATCTTTACCCCAAAATCCATCACCACGCAAACGAGTTGCGAGTTATTCCCGAAACCATTGTCTTCCCAGGCAAATACTGACTTGCACGTAACTTCCCTCACCAGATCAATCCCAACAATACCTCTTGATTTCTTTGCTTTCTCTATCAGGCTTTCGGGGTTTAAGTCTATTGTAGAAATGATAGCTTTCATTGCACCCCTGACCCTTATATGCTTTGTAAGTGCCCGTGTATCTACCTCTTCAATGGCGATAATGTTGTGTTGCTTAAAATAATTGAAAAGATCGTCTTTTGCCCTGAAATTACTCGTAATTTTACTCAACTCTCTCACCACAAATCCCTCAACCTTGGGACTGCTCGATTCTATGTCTTCATCATTTACCCCGTAATTTCCGATGAGGGGGTATGTCATTGTGACAATCTGTCCCTTGTAGGACGGGTCTGTCATAATTTCCTGATAACCTGTCATGCTTGTATTGAAAACAATTTCACCCGCTCTTTCACCTTCTACCCCAAGACTTCTGCCTTCAAACACCACACCATCTTCAAGGGCAATCAGTGCGTTCATCGTTTTCCCCTGCATGCTTCTACACAGATACCACAGATATGATGGCCAAGATTTCTCTTATTTTTAAATTGTGTGACCATGTGAAAACACCCGAGATGATCGAAGAGGGAAGGTTCTTCCTTTATTGCCCCTGCAGGACATACCCCTATACACGCCGTGCAATCCACACAGTTGATGTCAAGTGGTTTATCAGCTAAGAGTGGCATATCCGTGAGGACCGTATTATACCTGACCTGAGCACCGAAAAGGGGGTGAACAAGGAGATTGTTCCTGCCAATCCAGCCTATGCCTGCGATTTCGCCCACCTTTTTATGTGAAATATGGGCTTTATGGTTTTTCCAGTCTACAACCTGTGAAGCAGCAAAAGGTAAAGCCCTGTAACCTTTTCTCTCTATCTCTCTTGAAAGGAAATACCCAATCATGTCAAGCCTGTAATTGAGCTGTCTGTAATGGTGAAGGTAGAGAAGGTTAGGTCCATCTACCACGGTGTCCAGAATTCCTTTTGATATAACAAGGCCAAAAGATACGGCAAATTTATATTTATCCTTAATAGCATCACTTAAACCAACCAACTCTTTTTCATAGAGGGAAAGGTTTGCAATCCCGAAAACATCAACATCAAATTTTTTAAACCATGCCGTTATTTCTCTGTTATTTATATTTTCCACTGTCATTCTCCCCTTGAAGGGTATTTACCGAGAGTGAGGAATGAATCATTAAGATCTATACATTAAAAGTCTTTATTCACCCCAAAAGGTAACTTTTTACTCATAATTTTCAATGTGTACCTTATTGTTTTTATTCTTTATGCTATGTAATAATTTTTTACAGAATCCCTTTTTTCTTAAAGTGTATCAGTAATGCCGTTATCGAAGCCGGGGTAACCCCTGGTATTCGGGAAGCCTGACCGAGGGAAAAGGGTCTTACTTTGGAGAATCTCTCTACAACCTCCCTTGATAAACCAGAAATCTCTTCATATTTAGTGTCAGAAGGAATCCTTTTGTCCTCAAGTTTATGTATCCTTTTGACCATATCCAATTGTCTCTCAGTATAGCCTCGGTATTTTACATTCAACTCCACCTGATAAGCAATATCTTCTTCAATATCATGTAATCTTTGCTCAAGGGGTTTCAGTTCTTCCATAGTGATTTCCGGTTTCTTCAGGAGCTCTTCGAGAGTCGTTGGATTTTTAATACCTTTAAACCCTAAATCCCTCAACAGATCCTTTGTTGCTTTTGTCGGTGTTAGCCTTATTGACCTTAATATTTCGTGGGTTTTTTCTATTCTCAATTTTTTTTCCATGACCTTATCGTAGCGTTCCTTCGAGACAACCCCTATACTATATCCTTTCTCTGTTAACCTCAGATCTGCATTATCTTCCCTTAAAAACAGCCTATGTTCTGCCCTGGATGTGAACATCCTGTATGGCTCATCCACACCTTTTGTAACAAGGTCATCGATCATCACGCCTATGTATGCCTCATCCCTCCCGAGGCAGAACATACCGTCTTCCTTGACCTTTAAAGCTGCATTAATACCAGCCATTAAACCCTGTGCACCTGCCTCTTCATAGCCTGTTGTTCCATTTATCTGGCCTGCCAGGAACAGGTTTTGTATGATTTTTGTTTCTAAGGTGGGATAAAGCTGCGTAGGGTATACAAAATCATATTCTATAGCATACCCGGGCCTTGTAATTTCCACATATTCAAGGCCGTTTATACTTCGAAGCATCTGTAACTGAATATCGAGGGGAAGGCTTGTAGCAAGGCCATTTGGATAATACTCCACTGTGTCAAGCCCTTCCGGTTCTATGAATATCCGATGTCTTTCCCTGTCCTTAAACCTCACGATCTTGTCTTCTATTGATGGACAGTACCTGACCCCTATGCCCTTTATTTTGCCTGTGTAAAGGGGAGACCTGTCGAGTCCTGATTTTATTCGCTCATGGGTCTCTTGATTTGTATACGTCAAATAGCACGGCACAAGCCTGTTGTGAATCTGCTTTGTCATGAAGGAAAAGGGTTTTGGTGGATCATCGCTATGCTGAGGTTCAAGCTTTGAGAAATCAATTGTTCTCCCGTCAAGCCTTGGACAAGTCCCTGTTTTAAACCTGCCTATCTCAAACCCCAGTTCCTTCAGGCATAAGGACAGACCAATTGATGGAAGGTCACCCATTCTTCCTGCTTCAAAATGCTCGAGTCCTATATGAATAAGCCCTTTCAGGAATGTTCCGGTAGTGATGATAACTGCTTTACCATAAAATTTTTCGCCCCATCGTGTTTCTACCCCTGTCACTGTATTGTTATGCACCAGAAGCTTTTCCACGATACCATGCCTCAAATACAGGTTCCCCTGTTCTTCAAGCCTGTGTTTCATCCTCAGGGCATATTTCATCTTGTCTGCCTGGACACGGGTTGAGCGAACAGCAGGACCTTTTCTCATGTTAAGTATCCTGAACTGGATGCCTGTGGCGTCGATATTTTTTGCCATCTCACCATCCAATGCATCAAGTTCTTTGACAAGATGGCTCTTGCCAAGTCCACCTATTGCT